>JAYKJB010000064.1 GCA_035285325.1 Candidatus Sericytochromatia bacterium | reverse complement strand
AGCGTCTGCCTCCGGAGCAGAAGGTCACAGGTTCAAGTCCTGTCAGGGACGCCATTCCCCCTTCGTCTAATGGTAGGACGACTGGTTCTGGCCCAGTTAATCGTGGTTCGAATCCATGAGGGGGAGCCTCACTCAAAAGCGGCCGAATGGCCGCTTTTGCCGTATTTGGCGCAATCGGGAGGGTCGCCTTGCTGCGAATCGGGCTGATGGGTCGCTTTGCCTGGGTGTTCTTTCTCTCCCTGTTTGTGCCCACCGCCACCATGAACGAGCGGGTCGAGGCGTTGCTGGCGGAATGGCGTGGCAACCCGAATCCTGAGGATTGACGCCGTGCGGCAGACCATCGCAGCGATACTGGGTGCGGGGATGTTGGGGCTGGTTTCCACGCCTGCCGAGGCACGACTCGGCGACGCCTATCCGCGTTTCGCCTCCTCTCATCTGGTCGCGGGGAATCGCCTGTTTCGCTACGAAGGGCGCGTGGGGGCCCGCTTTCGATTTGGCCCCGGACGCGAGAACACCCTGGGCAATCCCTTGATGTACATCGACACTCAGGATGGTGTGATTGTTCAACAGGTCCTGATCTTGCCCCTTCCGCGCCGCAGTCGTGAAGAGGGTCGCTTGGCCTCGATGACGAAGCTGTTTCTCGAGGATGCAGGCTTGGAGGACAAAGACCTGGAACAGGCCCTGGGAGCATTCAAAGCCTTGTTATCCAACGGAAAGACCGTCCAGCGGGCCCTGGGGCCGTCTGACCGCCTGATGTTGGACCTGTTCGCCAATCCCCAAAGCGGCCACGCCCTGATCGCGATTGGCTTCAAGCCCACCGACCTGATGCCGGGAGCCACCCCATGAAGGCGACGCACCTCTTGTTCGGGCTGGTGGCTGCCTTCATCGTGTTCGATCTGTGGCTGGTCTTTCGCATCGTCCAGCGTGGGCGTCAGCGAAGTCGCCAAGCAGACCCGCGCGCCTCTTTACTGGCTCTGGCGGCCAGAGCCGCCGGAGACGAAAGTCTCGGTGGCTTGGTCGAACTGCTCGCGACCCTGGAGGCGTTCGCAAGCGAGGCGTCCCCCGTCAGTGTCACCTGGTTGGTGCGGCAAACCTCTCGCGACCAGGCGCCTTCCCTGCTGCTCAAGATCACCTGGGATGGCAATGAATGGCGCCGCGTGCTGCCCCTGCAGGAAGCCGAGTTGCGCCTGTCTGAATGGCTGGATGCCGGGGCTCACGAGTCCAGGAGCGCGCGCGCCATGCTCGCTGAGGTCCGCTCAGCGCGAGCCCAGGGTCTGCCCTGAGGGCGAGCATCCCACCGACGCCTCAGGCGAGCCCGCCCCCGAGGTGGGAACTCAGCTCAACTCGCCCGCGATCGCCTGCCCAAAGGCCCTCGCCACCTTCCGCGTGTCCTCGCCATACTGGGCCAGCAGGAACATCAGCTTCACCGCCGCCGCTGCCGGGGTCATATCTCCGCAGGACACGGCCCCGGCATCGAGGGCGCGGCGACCGGCCTCGTAAATTTCCGGCTCGACTCGCCCGGAAAGGGCCTGCGAGGCCAAGGCGACCAGGCGCCCGCGCCGTGATGCTTCAGCGATGAAGGGAATCAAGCTGCGTTCCGCCACCGGGACGGTCCCTGCACCATAGGCCTCGATCACGAAAGCCTTGAGTTCCGCATCCAGCAGGGGCATCAGGTGCTCCGGGCGGAGCCCTGGAAACAGTCGCAGAATCAATACCTTGTCGCAAAAGCCGGTCTGGAGATGGAACAGCCCCGCAGGACGACGCACCAGATCCTCACGCACCTCCACGTGCAAGCCGACATCCGCCAGGGCGGGGTAGTTTGGGGAGGCGAAGGCATCAAAATCATCGATGCTCACCTTGTGAGCCCGATTGCCGCGCAGCAAGCGATGGTCGAAGAACAGTCCCACCTCCGGGATGTCCCTGGTCGCCAGTTCCAGCGCATTTACGAGGTTGGTTTTGGCATCCGTCCGGATCGCGGCGATCGGACGTTGGGCCCCCGTCAGAACCACGGGACGCGGCAGGTTCACCAGCATGAAGGACAGGGCGGCGGCGGTGTAAGCCATCGTATCGGTGCCGTGGATGACGACAAAGCCATCGTACTGGTCGATGGCGTCTGCGATGCAACGGGCGATCGCCTCCCAATGGGCCGGTTGGACGTTGGCACTGTCCTGGTTGAACAGCACCTGCATCTCGATGTCAGCCAGCTCCCTGGCTTCCGGAATGTAGCGAAGCACCTCTTCGGCCACCGCCCCCGGACCGAGGGGCGCCGTCTGGCGAGGGTCCATGCCGAGGGTGCCGCCCGTGTTCACCACCAGCAGGCGTTTGCGTTCGCTCACGCCTCACCCACCGCTTGCTTGAAGAGGGTGGAGGCGAGTTGACTCGCCTCCCGCTCACTGAGCACCCAGGTCCATTCCTCGGCGCCTCTGTCCCCGAAGAAGCGACAACGGCCAAGCTCCAGAAGTTCCAGAATGCGTTCCTGGGTTTCCTGGTCATCGACCTGAGCCGTCGCGAATTCTTCCACGATCCGATGGAAAGCATCAGAACGGGCGATCTGGTAGGCCAGATCGCCCAGGTCGGTTTCAAAGCTTCGCGACGCGCGGGGCACGGCGCTACTTCTTGATGTCGCCCTCGCCGCCCTCCATGGGCGGCATCGGAACCTGTTCCGCCCCGATCCGCGGCGTGAGCACCTGGTCAATCAGCCCATAGGCCTTGGCCTCATCGGCGGACATGTAGAAGTCGCGTTCCATATCGCGGCCCAACTTCTCTTCGTCTTGCTTGGTGTGGATCGACAACAATTTGGTCAGGTACCGCTTCATGCGCAGGATTTCCTGGGCCTGAATCTGAATATCGGTCGCTTGCCCCCTCGCGCCGCCGAGCGGCTGGTGAATCATGATGCGCGAGTTAGGAAGGGCAATGCGCTTGCCGGGCGCACCAGCTGCCAACAAAAAGGAGCCCATCGACGCGGCTTGACCCAAACAAATGGTGGACACGTCCGACTTGATGTACTGCATCGTGTCATAGATCGCCATCCCGGCCGTGACCACACCCCCGGGGCTGTTGATGTACAGCATGATGTCCTTCGACGGGTCTTCGGATTCCAGGAACAGCAGCTGCGCGATGATCAGGCTCGCCACATCATCATCAATCGGAGTGCCCAGGAAAATGATGCGCTCCTTCAGCAGCCGCGAAAAAATATCGTAGCCGCGTTCGCCTCGGCTGGTCGATTCCACGACGGTCGGAACAAGGGCCATACGGGGGTCGAACATCGGGAGAGTCTCCTTCCATCAGCAGTCCGGCAACCGCCGGGCCGCGCCATTATAACTGAGGACTCGGAATGGGAGAAGCCAGGCCGGGAAGTTTCTGAACAATTTGGTGCAAAGGCTGAATGGAGGCCGATTCGAGGTATGATGAAGGGAGAATCCAGGCCATCCTCCGCATCCTCACTGTCTCAGGAAAGTTCACGATGATCGCTTTCAATCAGGTCGCCAAGTTCCAGAGCAAACGCTTCCTGTTCCGGGATGCCAGTTTTCAAATCAACCCAGGCGACCGTGTCGGCCTGGTGGGGCCGAATGGTGCCGGCAAAACCACGGTGATGCGGCTGATCGCCCGCCAGGAATCGCCCGATGAAGGGCAAATTGTGATTCCTGAGCGTTTTCGGGTGGCTTACTACTCGCAGGACATGACCGAGGTTCGCGGCGTGTCGGTCCTGGAGGCTGCCCTGGCGGGCTGCTCGGACGTTCTCGCGCTTGCCCGCGAGGTGGAGCGGCTGGGAGAGGCCCTGGCAGACCCCGCGCTCGATGACGAGGCGATGAACGATTTGCTGGAGCAGCTCGGGCAGGCTCAGGAGACCTACGAGGCGCGTGGAGGTTACGACCTGGAAACGCGCGCCAAGGAGATTCTGGGGGGACTCGGATTCAGGGCGGACCAGTTGGACCAGGACGTGGCCGAGTTCAGCGGCGGCTGGCGGATGCGCATCGAACTGGCCAAAGCACTGCTCCAGCAGCCGGATGCACTGGTCCTCGACGAGCCCACCAACCACCTCGACCTCGAGTCCATTCTGTGGTTGGAAGACTTTCTTCAGCGCTTCAAAGGCGCGGTATTTCTTACCTCCCACGACCGTGACTTCATGAACCGTCTCGTCACCCGCGTGGTGGCGGTGGAACATGGGGAAATTTCGACTTACGGTGGAGACTACGACTTCTACGAACGGGAACGTGACATTCGCCTCGCCAATCTGATGGCCCAGGCCAAGCGGCAGGAGGACAAGCTGGCGAAGGAAGAGGAGTTCATTGCCCGCTTCAAGGCCCGCGCCTCGCACGCCGCCCAGGTGCAGTCGCGCATCAAGATGATCGAAAAGATGGACCGCGTCGAGGTCCCGAAGGACGCCCGAACCGTGGAAATCCTCTGGCCGGAGTGCCCGCGGGGCGGGGATGTCGCGGCGATCGTCAAGGACCTCGACATGCGTTACGGCTCGCATCAGGTGCTGGCCGGGGTGGAACTGGACGTTCGTCGTGGCGAACGGGTGGCCGTGATGGGAGTCAACGGAGCTGGCAAGTCAACCTTGTTGAAAATCTTGGCGGGGGAACTGACGCCCACCGGGGGGGATGCTCGGGTCGGTGCGGGCATCAAGGCGGCCTACTTCGCACAGCACCAGACCGAGATTCTTTCCCGCGAAGGAACGGTCTTCGACGCCGTCGCGGAGGTGGTACCGACGGCCAACCGCGGAGTCGTGCAAAACATCCTGGCTTCCCTGATGTTTTCTGGAGATGACGTCGAGAAGAAGGTCAGCGTGTTATCCGGTGGCGAGAAAACCCGGGTCGTGCTCGCCAGAATCGTCGCCAATCCTTGCAATCTCTTGATTTTGGATGAGCCGACCAACCACCTTGACATCCGCAGCCGCGAGATCCTGCTCGAGGCCCTCAAGCGTTTCGACGGCACCATCATGTTTGTGAGCCACGACAGACATTTCCTGCGCGAACTCGCCACCAAGGTGGTCGTGATCGACAAGGGGCACACCACCATCTATTCCGGTGGATTGGGCCATTTCCTCGAGAAGAACGCGGGGCGCTTCCCAGGCAGCGAACACACACTCCGGGTGGGCTAGCCCGTTCTCCGCCGGGAACGCACCGGATGCTAGTGCCCCAAAGGGCCCGTCGGCGACCGACGTGGATGGTTCAGCTCTTCTCCCTGCTGCTGGTGCTCCTCACCAGCGGCGCATTGCTGTGGGTCTTGAAATCGGGGCTACCCAACCGGAGCACCCTGGCGACGATGCTGGCCCTGCTGTTCGTCACGCCGGTCTTGATGCGCTGGCAGGTCGGCTGGAACGTGCTGTTTCTGATCATCCCCTGGATTGCCTGGCTACGCCGGGTTCAACTGGCCATCAATCCGCAAGTCGAGGTGGTTAGCCAGTTTGACCTGCTCCTGCTATTACCGGATCTGATTGTGGGCGCAGCGGTTCTCGGCTATGCGTTCTCTCAGCGGTTCAAGCAGCCCATCAAGCTGGTTCCCGGAGAAGCGCGCCTTCGCAACCTGCTGCTGGCCCTGATCCTGCTCAGTTTGTTGCAGGTGTTCAACCCCCTCATGGGCAGCGTGGCGGCGGGCGTCAACGGCCTGCGCATGTTCACGCTTTACATGAGCCTTTACTGGCTCACGGCTCACGTCTGTTCTCACGACCGAACCGTCTACAGCTGGCTGAGCCTGACCGCTTGGGGTGCCACACTCAGTGGGTGTTATGGCATCTATCAGTACGCCTTCGGGCTGCCCGAGTATGACTTGCTCTGGGCCGAAGCCAGCAAGGCCAGCGCGCAGATGATCGGTGACCAGATTCGCATTTTTTCGACTTTCAGCTTCACCAGCACGTTCTCCCATTTCATGCTGATTGGCAGTTGCGCGGCGGGTGGGTTCCTTGCGATGCGGCGGCATGCGCGTCTGATGATGCTGCTCGCGCCCTTCATGCTGGGCATCTGCACCGTCTCTCTGGCGCTCACCTTTGTCAGGAGCTCCTTCGTGGCCCTCGCCCTGGCAGGCGTGGGGACCCTGGTGCTGCGTGGCAAGCCCGATGCCAGGCTCAAACGACTGCTGGCCATCGTGGCGCTGGCGGTGCTGACCTCCTTTGCGAGCCCCTCCTCCCGGTCGGACATCGCGACGGCCGAGAGTCCAGGCGTCGCGAACCTGGTCTCCGAACGGGTGAGTTCGATCGGGGAAGGGCTCTCCAGCAACTCCATGAGTTACCGCATGAATCTCTGGACCTACCAGTTCACCTTCATCACGTTTGAACAGCCCGCGGGCATGGGCATCGGTTTGGGGGCCGGGGGGCGCTTTGGAGCAGACCCGTGGGCCACCTCCGTGGCTTACACGGAAAGTCAGTTCGTCTCGATGCTGGTTGAGATGGGTTGGCCCGGCTTCATCCTCTTCCTGTTGCTGACCGGATATGGCCTGGTCTTCACCGTTCGAACCTACGACCGTCTCGACGACCCGGACCGCCGAGGAGCGGTACAGGTGGCCTTTGGCATCCAGATGGCCCTGCTCACCACGAGTCTGACCGGTGGCGCGGTGTTGACGGTTCTCCCGGGCGCCGCGTACTACTGGACGGCACTCGGCCTGGTGACCGCCGTGGCTCGCATCGATGCGCAGGAGCGGGAAGCCCGCGAAGCCAGCCTCCTGTCAGCGGCCTGAGCCCGGATGCTTCCCTCGGGATGAGCGGTCCTCGGCCAACACGGCGTGAAGGTCAGGGAGTGCCGCGGTAGCGCCATTGAAGGTAGCCCCAGCGCGCGGCGGCCACGAGCACCAGGACACCAAAGGGACCAAAGACCAACAATTCGTCGATCGGAAGTTTCAACCACAGTCCTCTTTCAAGTCAAAGTCGTCGTGCCCCGGCTGCCCCCCGCGGAAATGGGGCATCCGGACAATCAAGGGCCAGTGTCTCAGCCCAGGCGACCAGGCGAGTCGCGCGGTCGGGTTGCCCCCCGGACAGCGTCGAAAAATCGCCAAGCGCGGGTCCCAGATGCAGGCTTTCCTGGTAAGGAATGGCTCCGCCCGATTGCCGCAACCACGCCTTCCAGAGCTTGAAGAGGGGCTCACCAGCGATGCTGGGAGCATCCGTCAGCAAGGCCACGGTCTTCCCTCGAAACTCCCCCTCCCATCCTGGGGCGTGAAAAAGCGGGTCCAGCAAAGAGAGTGGAGAAGCCACCAGCACCACGAGATCGTACATGCCCAGGTGGGGACGGGCGCCAAAAGGCAGCACCCTGGATTGGAGCAGCGTGGCCACCTGTTGGGCAGCCGAGACGAGCGTCGAATTCCAGGCGCTGAACGCGTGGAGCAGCACGATCGGCGTCACGAAGCTCCCCCAGGTACGACCACCTCGGGGGCGACCGTACGAAGATGGGCCAGGAACTGATCCTCACTCCAGATCGGGATGCCCAGCTTTTGTGCCTTCTCGCGCTTGGAGCCCGCCTCTTCGCCGGCCACCAGTCGCGTCGTCGCCTTGGTCACGCTGCTGCTGGCACGCGCCCCCAGCTTCACCACCAAAGCCTCCGCTTCCGGTCGGGCCATGGTCGCGAGGCGGCCGGTAAAGACGTAGGACTCGCCTGCGAGTGGCCCAGCCAGCGCGGCCTGGGCGCGGGCCCGAAACTGCAGACCGGCCGCGCGCAACTTCTCAATCACCGCCAAGTTGCGTGGTTCCGCGAAAAATTCGTGAATCCGCTGACTGACCACCGGGCCACATCCCGGGACCGCCAGCAGGTCGTCGAGCGTCGCCGTGGCCAGGGCGTCGATAGAACCAAACTGCTCAGCGAGAATGCGCGCGGTCTGCTCCCCCACCTCGTGAACCCCGAGCGCAAACAACACCCGTTCGAAGCTCCGTGCCTTGCTGTCGGCGATCGCCCCTAGCAGATTGTCGACACTCTTTTCGGCGAAGCGGTCCAAGGTCAACAGGGTGGCGCGATCCAGGTGATAGAGGTCGGAAAGGTCACGCACCAACCCCTGCGACACGAGACTCTCTGCCAGTTTCCCGCCCAGGTGTTCGATGTCCATCGCGCGTCGCGAGGCAAAATGCTTGAGTTGCTCGACGAGCTGGGCGTGACAAACCGTTCCCCCCGTGCAGTAGCGCATGGCAAGGCCCTCCGGTTTGATCACCGCGGAGCCGCACTCCGGACAGTGTTCCGGAAACGCGAAGGGTTGCTCCGCGCCGGTGCGCCGCTCCGGAATCGACTTCACCACCTGAGGAATCACGTCACCTGCGCGTTGAATGATCACCACATCACCAAGGCGCAGATCCTTGCGTCGGATCTCGTCTTCATTGTGCAGCGTGGCGCGCGAGACGATCACCCCACCGACCGCCACCGGTTCGAGGATGGCCACCGGATTCAGCGTGCCGGTGCGGCCCACGCTGATGCGGATATCGATCAGGCGAGTGGTGGCCTGAATGGGTGGGAACTTGAAGGCGATCGCCCAGCGCGGCTCCCGCCCGACCGCTCCCAATTCGGCCTGTTCACGCACGGCGTCGACCTTGATGACGACGCCGTCAATCTCGAAAGGCAAGGTCGGACGAAGCTGTTCATAGCGTTGGCAATAGGCCCATACCGCGTCCATATCACTCAAGCTGGCCGCATCCTGCCAAACAGGCAGGCCCAGGTCAGCCAGACGCGCCAGGGCTTCGGTGTGGGTGGGCACACTCGGCAGCCCGATGGCGGCATAGGCCCAGAAACGCAGCGGACGTGTCCGCGTCACCCGCGGGTCCTGCTGCCGCAGGGAACCGGCGGCGGCGTTGCGAGGATTGGCAAACAGGCCCTCCCCTTCATTCAATCGCCGCGCGTTCAGGGCCTCGAAATCGGCGGTGGCCATATAGACCTCCCCACGCACCTCCAGGTCGATCGGCTCGTTCAGTCGCTCTGGAATATCCGCGATGGTGCGCAGATTCGGCGTGATGTCTTCACCCGTGAATCCATCCCCCCGGGTCGCCCCTTGCATGAGGCGTCCGCCCTGATACCGCAGGGACACCGCCAATCCATCTATTTTGGGCTCCGCCGCGTAGCCAAGGGCGCGCCCCTCCAGCAAGCGACGGTTACGCGCCTCCCATTGCTGAAGGTCATCCTGCTTGAAAGCGTTTGCCAAACTGAGCATCGGCACGCGATGCGCGACCGGCTCGAAGCGGGTCTCGACCAGGCCCCCTGGCCGCTGTGTGGGTGACTCGGGGGAGACCAGTTCGGGATAAGCCTCCTCCAGGTCACGCAACTCCGACATCAATCGGTCATACTCGGCGTCCGCAATGACGGGCTGCGCCAGCACGTAATAACGATAATCGTGCGCCTCGATCTCCTGTCTCAGGAGCGCGATTCGCTGAGCGGCTTCGGCACTCATTGCGTCCAGGTGGTCTCCATCAGGGCCAGGCAACAGCCTCGAGCGGTGGAAATGGCATTATAGCGCGCCTCCTCCCCCAGTTGGAACAGGGGGCTAAAAAAGAATTCACACGAACAAAAAGATCTATTGAAATTCCCATAAGAAAGAATCCGGCGCTCCGCCGCGATATAGTCCTCGGAAAGCTGGAGGCCTGGTGGCCTCAGCCAGTGGAATCGGGAACAGGGGCCTGATGACGGCCCGCCGGCGAAGCCGCGATGGCGCGGGGGCCGTGCAACGGGCTGTGGAGGTGGCGGGAACATGGAAAAGGTGTTTCAAACCTACAGTGCCAGGGAAAAGCAACGCCTGGTCGAGGATTTCCTTCCGCTCGTCAAGAAGATTGCGCGCGGGCTGGCCCGGCGTAGCACGGACCCTGTGGAAGACCTGATTCAGGTCGGTTCGATTGGCCTGCTCGAGGCCATCAATCGCTATGAAACGGGCCACAACACCGAGTTCAAAACCTATGCGGTGCATTTCATCACCGGGCACATCCGCCACTACCTGCGCGACCGGCAGAACCTGCTGCGCGGCCCACGGGTGCTCCAGGAACTGTCCTACCGCCTCAGTCAGGTCACGAACCGACTCACGCAAGAACTTGGTCGCGACCCTTCCAACCAAGAGCTGGCGACGATTCTGGAAGTCACCCCCGAACAAGTGGACCAGGTCAAGATGTACGACCGCCGCGTCACTGTTCTTTGGCTGGATCAGGAGAGTGGGGACGCCGACGACGACGAGCAGCGGTCGCTCCTCGACACCCTTTCCGATGGTCGCATCGGCGTGGATGGTCGGGACGAACTGGACGACCGCCTGGTTCTGGCCGAGGCCCTCGAACATCTGACGGATGCACAGCGCCGCTTGCTAGAACTGCGGTACTTCCACGATATGACGCAGGCCGAACTCTCCCGCCGTCTCGGCATCAGTCAGATGGAGGTCTGTCGTCGGCTCAAGAAAGCCGAAAAGCAATTGCGGCAAGCCTTGGTCCCAGCGATTCCGCGCTGAGTACCTCGCGGGCGTTTTTCTGAGCGACACGTCGCTTAGCTGAGGCTGAACTCCGGGTCGTGTTCGAACACGAAGCGGCTGTTCTCCATCAACTGGCCCAACACCTCCTGCGGCGGCGTTCCTTCGTGCAGAATGCGATAGACCCCCTCCGTAATGGGCATGTAGACGCCCTGCGCCAGCGCGTAGGCGTGCACCGACTGGGTCGTTTTGATGCCTTCTGCCACCTGGTTCATGGATCGCACGATCTGGTCCAGTGATTCACCCCGGGCCAGTCGCAGCCCCACCTGATGGTTACGGGACAGGGGGGAAAAACACGTGGCCATGAGATCTCCGATGCCGGAAAGTCCACTGAATGTGGCGGGAACAGCCCCCATCTGGACCCCCAGCCGGGCCATTTCCACCAGGCCGCGGGTCAAGAGCAGGGCCTTGGTGTTTTCCCCGAATTCCAACCCGGTCACGATGCCAGAGGCGATCGCCAGGATATTCTTCAAGGCACCACCCACCTCGGTTCCAACCACGTCCGTGTTGACATAGACGCGAAACGTCTTGCCGACCAGCACGCTCCGTGCGGCCTCGATGACCGCTGGGAAGCGACTCGCCAGCACCGTCGCGCTGGGCTGGCCGAGGGCCACTTCTCGCGCCAGGTTGGGTCCCGACAGAACGCCGAGCTGGCGGACACAGGTCTCTTCCTGAATCAGAGTGGACATACGCTTGAAGGTGCCGGGCTCGAAGCCTTTGGTGGCGTGGACCAACATGTGCCCGCCATCCAGCCATTGCCCAAGTTCCCGCATCACCCCGCGAAAACTGTGTGACGGAACGACCACCAGGATCAGGCGGCAAGACTCGGCCACCTCTCGAAGGTCTTGTGTGGCCTTGACCGTGAGAGGCAACGCCATACCCGGCAAGTACCTGGAATTGGTGTGTTGCTGGTTGACTTCCTGGACAGTTCCGGCGTCACGCATCCAGTGGCAGACCGCATGGCCGTGTCCACCCACCAGATGGGCCAACGCGGTTCCCCAACTGCCTCCGCCGACGATTCCGATCGTTCCTTGAAAGGCCATCTCCGATGACTCACCCATGTTCACGGCCCCCCCGAGTGCGAACCCTGGAAGCAAGTCTCCAGGCCGTATCCCTTGAGACGATTGTGGTAGTAGAACAGCAGTTTCACATCCCGCAGCAGCAAGCTTTCTGCCTCCGCCTCCACCAGTGGCCGGGTGTGATACATCCGGAAGTAGCGTTCGGCGATCGCCAGCACCGTTTCGACTGGCTCCCCCAGAACCGCCGGAGAAAGTTGAATGCCCCCCCGCGCCGCCAGTTCCAGCAAGGCGTCCCTGACCCGTTCGAGCGCTTGGAGCACACGATGACGCGGCAGCGCGGTGTCCTCCGACAATCGCACCAGCCGGTAGATGTCGAAGCCAGGATGAATGGCCTGGAGCATTTGAAACACGGTATAGGCCACGACGTGAGTGGCCAGCGCCACGTTGTTGCGCATGTAGGCGACCTGGATCGCCTCACCACATTCTCGGGTGTATTCGGCGTCCCGCACGGGGTGAACGCGGAGTTGCCCGTTCAGTGTGAGGTACTTCAACAAATCGATCGGTCTACCGTGAGGGTCCAGCGAAACTCCCTCATCGGAGACCGGATTTCCGAAGGGGTCAAGCGCCTGCCCGATGTGCAAAAACATCTGACCATCGAAGTCCAGCACTGATCGCCCATAGGCGAAAATTCGGCCCAGCTGGCTGAATTCATCATCCTCGATGATGTAGCGACTCTTGCCCACGGCCTTGAGGTGATCATCGATCTGCGAGGCGCCCTCCAAAACCAGCGGATAATTGATGGTCATCGGCACGATGTAGATGTTGGGCTGAGCCACCTGAGCCCTGAGATTGTTCTGATACGCCACCAGGCCGGTCCCGAGCAGGCCCAATTTCAGCTTCTGCTCGATACCACCACTGCGCGACCGCGTACCACCAGGGAAAAACAGGCTGTGGTAGCCACGCTCCAGGATGACGGTCGAGTATGTTTTGAGCGTCCGCAGGTAGAGCTGATTCTTCAGCCGCCGGTCCACCTTGTAGGCCCCGAGGTTGTGCATGAAATAGCCGACCAAGCGATTGCTGAAGAGGTTCTTACCGGCTCCGTAGGTGAAAGGCGGCAGCCCCAGACGGTCCAGGGCGAAACCCACGACGATCGAATCGAGATTGGAGGAGTGCGTGGGCACCAACACCACCGTTCCGCGTCGAACCAGTCGGCGCAGCGAATCGACCCGCCCCTGAACGGAGATGCGCCGCTCAAGTTCCAGCGCCCGGGGGCCCCGAGACAGCGAGCGATTCCGGAACAGCAGGGAAAGGCCGCGTGGAATGATCGAGGTGGCGAAGCGATAGACACCTGGATCAAAGTTGCCCACGATATCCTGGGCAAATCCCTCGGACAGGCGGCGCAGGATGGCGCCCTTCTCCTCCGCCGTCTTGCGCCCCAGGCCGCGGTAGAGCTCCTTCCACTGGCGATAGGCAGGCGAGGACGTCCCTTCGGACTCCAGTCGCGCCAGTTCGTGGAAAGCCACGTCGTTCACGGCGAGTTCGATGCTACCTTCCTGCTCACCCGTTTCTTGGAGCAGGCGCGCCACCACCTCGCGCACCAGGTCGGCCCGCTCCTCGTTCAAGCGAAAGATTCGGGCAGCTGGCACGTCCCCGAAACAGGGGTCGGGGTTCAATTCGGGCGCTCCCGGCCCGTCAGGCCAAGCAAGGCGGCCAGGCCAGGGCCGAGGTCCTTCCCGAGTGAACCGAAGGCCAAACTCTCAAAGGCCCGGCGAACACGGGCAACGGCCATCGGGTCCACCCCTCGCCCCGCAGAACTTTCCAGGGCCCAGGCGGAAGACAGCACGCCCCCAATCATCCCCAGGGCCAGCGCGTGTTCGATGGTCTTGAGCGCCAGCACCTGCGGCCAGGGCAGCCCCCGAGCCGCTTCTGAAAAGACCAGGGCGAGCCAGTTGCGCAGCTCCACCATTTCGACCGGAACGGGTTGACCGACAAGTGCCACGCCTGGCCTCCAGACCGCGGATGAAAACGTCCCAAACGGCTGTCCTCTGCTTACCCCGTCAACCACGGGTCGCAACGCACTCATGGCGAAGGTCCCGTGAGCCCGGCCGCGATCGCTGTTCCAGGCACGTTATCGCGGCGACGCTTGTTGGTGAGAGGCTACCACCCCTGTGCGCCTCTGGCGTGCGGCGCCACCTTCGTCTGACGGCAAATCCGCTCTCATCCGAGCTCTGCCACCACGACTTGAAGTTGACAGGTCCTTCCCCGGGGGATACCGTCAAAGCGTTCAGAGCGCTGATGGGTGGCCATGCAGGCAGTCAAGTCCTTCATTTTGACCGTGCTGTTGCTGGGTCCGACGTTCCTGTCGGGCTGTGACTCGGCTGATCGAACGCGCGTCTCGGGGACCGTCCGGCTCGCTCCCGATGCGGTGGTCAAGGTCGGCGAATCCGACGCTCTTTTCCTCACCGCACGCCTGGCAGGGTCAGAGGTCGGGCCGCCGATGGCCGTGGTGAAACTCCTCGGGGTGCGCTTCCCTCAGTCCTTTGCCCTGGGGCAAGACGATGTCTTGATGCCCGGTAGTTGGTTCAGAGGGCCCGTCGTGATTCGGGCCATTCTCAGACGTTCAGGTTTCATCGACGTGGCGAGCCCAGGAGACCTGGTGGGACAGACCAGCGCGCCCGTGCAAGCGGGCGAGAGCGGGGTGACCATCGACTTGCGCCGTGAGTGAACGAGACGTCCAGCATCTTTGGATCGATGCCGACGGGAGCGTCTGGTTCGAAGACCCAGATCTCACGGCCATGGCGGCAGGGCGTGCCCTCGACCCCCAAATGCCTGACAACGCTCCCCCGGGGAGAACGGCCGCGAAACACCTCTCGCGCCTGCGAGCTGGACGGGGGCTGCGCACCTTGCCGGCGTCACTGGACGACTGCTGGCGCCTCCACCGGCGCTGGGTCGCGGAGGAACCAGCCGAACCGCACGACGTGGGGCTGAGTCTGCTGGACCTCAAACGCGCGATCGCTCGCCAGCTCTGGCGCAGTTGCATCCTGTGCGAGCATCGCTGCGAGGTAGACCGGTCACGGGACGTGCGGGGGCGCTGCGGGGTCGGTGTTACCTCCTACTCGGCGCCTCCCTTCCTCCACGAGGGCGAAGAGCTGGAAGTTTCCCCCTCGCTGTGTGTGCCGCTCACTGGCTGTTCATGGCATTGCGTGTATTGCCACACCCCCGACTTGATCAACCAGACGGACCGCGGCATCCCCCTCGGCCCATCGTTTTACCCCTCACTTTTCAAACTGGCGGAAGACCCGAGGGCCCGCAGCCTGAGCTGGGTGGGCGGCAATCCCGACCATCACCTGCCCGCCGTTCTGGACGCCATCGCGGCCGCCCCGAAGCACTTCTCGTTGCCGCTGGTCTGGAATTCCAACTTGTACGGTTCCCCCGAACTGTATCGTTTGCTGGAGGGAGTGGTGGACATCCACCTGGGCGACCTTCGCTATGGTCGGGACGAATGCGGCGAAGCCCTGTCGGGAATTCCTCGGGCCTGGTCTGCGGTGACGCGCAACTGGCGGCTGGTGGCCAGCCAGCCAGTCGACCTGATCGCCCGCGTGCTGATTCTGCCGGGCCACCACGATTGCTGTATCCGACCGATCCTGGCGTTCCTGGCGACCGAAGTGCCCGGAGCACGCCTCTCGCTATTGCCCCAATTTCACCCCGCATACCGAACGGCCAAGTCAGCCCCGGAAATGAACCGGCTGCCGACCCGCGAGGAGGTCGAAGCGGCAGCCCGATTGGCGGCGCAACTCGGAATTCAGCAGGTGGCGACGGTTGAGGCAGTGGCTCAAGGCCCTTGGCCCCCGAATCGCTGAAGCATGATGAAGACCAGCGAAACCGTCCCCAGATAGCTCAGCACCTGATTCGTCACGGCGAAGACCTCTCGCACCGACGGCAACGGGTTGCGGGTCACCTGGAGCCGGTCACCCGGCTCCAGCCGCACATTGTTGGTCAAATCGCCGGTGGCCATCATGTACTCGACGTCGATGGTGGTGCGCTTGGCCTTGTCTCCCTGTCCACGAATCAGCACCACCTGTGATTGAATCGCCCGATCAGTGAAGCCCCCAGCCGCCGCGATCGTGTCGATCACCGATTGGTCAGGCCGCCCCAGCACCAGCATGCCCGGTGACCCCACTTCGCCGATGACCGTCACGGTGCGGGGGCGGTAGCCACTGACGGACACGGCCACCTGCGGGTTGTGAACCTGTTTTTCGAGAATGGCCGTCAGCCGCTCGCGTACCTGAGCGGTGGTCAGGCCCTTCACGGGGAGATCCACCAAGAATGGAATCACGATCGTGCCATCCGGCTGCACGGGAAACGCCCCGCTGAACTGGCCGACCTCTCGCACGGTCACCGCGACCGTGTCGCCAAAATCGAGCATATAGGCAGCCTGCGCCGGCAGGGTTTGGGCGAGGACCAGTGCCCACACCAGCCATGCGCGCAGCAGGGCTCTCTTGATTTGATTCACAACTTCCCTCCGGTGCAAGCAAACAGGCCTCCGGGTCTC
>JAYKJB010000063.1 GCA_035285325.1 Candidatus Sericytochromatia bacterium | reverse complement strand
TCCGTCAGGGTCTGGCGATCGCCAGCCACGACCCTCACACCGGCCAAGGGAGCCCCAGAATTGATGTTGTAGACCGTCCCGGTAAAGGCGTGGCCTCTGGACTCAGGCGCCCTCGCCAACTGGGAGGGCGGCTTTCCGGCCGCCGGAACGGTCGAGGGCTTGGCGGTCGGCGCAGAGCGGGGAGCCTCCGGAGTGGCCGGTTTGGGAGTCAGGCGTGCCTCCGGCGTGGGGGACGCCGGCTTGGGAGTCGGGCGTGCCTCCGGCGTGGGGGACACCGGCTTGGGAGTCGGGCGTGCCTCCGGCGTGGGGGGCGCCGGCTTGGGCGTCAGGCGAGCTTCAGGCGTGGGGGGCGCCGGCTTGGGCGTCGGGCGAGCTTCAGGCGTGGGGGGCGCCGGCTTGGCAGTCTGGCGTGCCTCCGGCGTGGGGGCTGCCGTCAGCACCGGGGTCGGCGCAGGTGGCTGGGGGGATTGCCCGGCCGTGGGCGCCTGGATCGCAGGCACAGGCTTGAACTCCGCCGCGGCGGGCGTTGAATCTTCCTGGGGCATCCCGGGGGCATCAAAGCGGACCATCAGGCGATTGCCGGTTTGCTTCCACCGCCAGCGTTTGCCGAGTGGCTGGGTGAGGTTGAACACGATCTGGACTTGCTCCGGCGCCAGTTCCGTCACCCGCACCTCTTTGACCAGCGCCCCGGTAAGGACACGGATTTCATCGGCCTTCACGCGAGCGTTGGCCAGGTCGACCACCAAGCGCGGCGGAGCCTCGAACTCGGAGAATTCGGGCTGAAGCCTCCCCTTGAATGGCAGCAAAAAAATGCCCAACTCCTCCCGAAAGGTGAAACGTCCGATTTCGGCAGGTTCGCCGGCGGAAGTAGCCCCAGCAGGCGCCGGGCGCGGGGTCGTCAACCCGGACGGAGCGGGCTGAGGCCGAGAGGTGGAACGAGGCGTGGGTGAAGGCGCGACGCGGCGCGCGGGAACCACCGACGGCGCGGGCGTCGCTCGACGGGCAGGAAGCGGGGACGGCCCGGGCGGGGAGCGCCGCAGGGGGGACACCGAGGGTGCCGGAACGGCCGGCAAGGCAGTGGGAATGACAGACGCGCGGGGAGAGGGCTTGGTCGGCGCTACCCGGAGGGCGGGCCCGACCCGCACCAGCAACCGTCCGGGGGAGGCCGAGGCGGCCCACTCGCCCTTCAGAGGGCGCCGCAGGCGGACCTCGATGGCGGCCATCAACCCCTTGCGAGCGACCCGAATGGAGGCCACCCGGCCCCCCACCTGGTCCCATTGGCCCTCCACCATGCGAGCCGTCCAGGGCACCTCGATGACCAGCCTGGGAGGCTGCTCCCGCTCCGAAACAGCCGGCACGCCTTCGAACCAAGGCACCGAGAGCACCTGGCGCGCACCATCAAAACTGATTTCAGCCGCGGCGCCCGGCGGCAGCGCGGCCAGCGCAGGCGGCGTCGCGAAGCAGGCCAGCAAGAGCAAGAGAAGAAGAGGACGCAACATAGCACTCCCGACGCCCAAAGTCCGCAAGCAGTGTACCCGAGAATCTGCCAGCTTTCCACGCGCCGCGCCGGGCTTGTACACTACGGGCATGCTCAACATCGTGCTTGTGGAACCAGAAATTCCGCCCAACACGGGCAACGTTTCCCGACTCTGCGCGGGCATCGATGCCAACCTCCACCTGGTCGGCCCGCTCGGATTCTCACTGTCCGACAAGCATCTCAAGCGGGCAGGCCTCGACTACTGGGAGCACGTCAAGCTTCATCGGCATGACGATCTGACGACGTTACAACGCCAATTTCCGCAGGGACGTTTCGTTTACACCAGCGCACACGGCCAACGCCTCCACACCGACTGGCATTACGAACCTGGGGATTTCCTGGTCTTTGGACGCGAAACCAGTGGTCTGCCGGCCAGCCTGTTACAGCAGAATCCGGATTCGGTGGTGCGGATTCCCCACTGGGGACCGGTCCGGAGCCTGAACCTCTCCAACGCGGTGGCCGTGGTCGCTTACGAAGCCATGCGCCAGTTGCAGACGCGGGGCTGCATCCCTCCCCCGATTCCGCGCGCACCAGACCAGCCCCCCTCGTGAACCACCCCGCCGGAATCGCAGCGAACGCCTTGCTGCTGGGTACAACGCGCTTGCCTTCCAGACCACCCCATCGATTCATGGCGACTTTCCGCAAGACGCTTCTTCTCACGCTTGGCCTTCTGTTACAGGGGGGCCTGTATCCCCTGCCGGGCCTCGCCAATCCGCCCGACCCCAAGGCCATGCTGACCACGCCCCCGACCCCCCATCAGGAGGAATCGTTGGGCAAGGGCGAGATTGTGGTTCACCTGGTCAATCGACATCCGATCTACCATCTGGACGTGTACGGCCTGATCGACGCCCCTTTCCCCGCCGTCTGGGAAGCCGTGACCAGCTACGACCATTACCATCAATTCTTGCCCTTGGTGGTGGAATCCGGCATTCGCAAGAAAAGCCGCGACAACACCTGGCAATTTGTTCGCATGCAGCCGCCGTGGCCGCTCCACGATCACTGGATGGTGAACATCAACGTTGAACAGCGCCACAAGGGCGTGGTCAGCTGGACCATGGCCGATGGCAACCTGCGCTTCGAACGGGGTTACTGGCAGATGGCACCGCAGGGGCAAGACCGCACCCGCCTTCAATACCATCTCACCGTGGACCCCTGGCTGGACATCGTGCCTGGCTGGCTGATCGAGTTCGCCACCCGCAGCGTCCTGCCAGACGTGATCAAGGGGGTCCGCGCCCGGGTCAAGACCGTCGCCGCCCAACGCCCTCGCGGCTGACTGCGGCGCGCGCCTCAACTTGGCCCCGCTCACCCGCTGCCTGCGCCGTGGGGTCCGATCTACGATGAGGCGTCACGCGTCTTGTCAGGCCAGGGGGGAATCGCCAATGCAGCGCAGCCTCGCGGGGATGAAGGGAGTTCCGGTCATCACGCAGCAGGGAGTCCGCATCGGCACGATCGTGGACGGCGTGCTCGATTTGAGCGAGCATCGCCTGGTCGCTTTCGAGATCGATTGGGAGGACGATCAGGGGCTCGAGCGGACGGAATGCCTGCCGCTACAGTCCTTGAGCGAACTGAATGCGGATGTCGCGACGATCGCCGGGGAACTGGGCATCTCGCAGAGCATGGCCTGGGTCGACACGGAGGCGATGCCGCACCCCCTGCGGGAGATGCTGGGTCTGCCGATCCGCTGGCCAGACGGCACGCCAATCGGCATTCTGGTTGACCTGCTGTTCGACCCACGGGACGGTGGGGTCTATGCCTACGAATACCTACCAGGTCAGGCGCTGGATGCCCCGCAGGACGCTCGGTTTCTCAGGCCTCACCGCACGATTCGCTTCGTCCCTGGGCAAATGTTACTGCTGGAGGAGGCCAGCGGTGGCGTCTTTCGGACGGAGCCGGTGCCTCGGGTCGATATCCGCGTGATGACGCAGCTGGGCCTGGAAGAGCCGCAAGGCGAGGAGGACATCGAATTGCAGCGTCACACGTCCGGAAGTGAAGCCTGACGGTCACACGCAGCCAGGTTCAGGACGCCGATGAAGGCGATGACACCGGGCCAGCCTGCAAGGCGGCCAGTTGCTCAGGCGAGAAGACCGGCCGTGCCAGTTCGAACGTATCGGTCAGGCGCACATAAGTCGCCCCGCCGCAACGCGAAATCGGTTGCCAGGCCTCGCCAGGCCGCGGAATCCCTTCCTGCATCAGCTCATCACGCACGTGGGCCCGCACCACCGTGCCGATCACCAGGCTGCCTCCCCCGGGCCCATCGCTGACCTCGACGATTTGGAACAATCGACATTCCAGGCTGATGGGGGACTCCTGCACGCGGGGGGCCTGCACCACCTCGCATCTGACAGGCGTCAGACCGGCCATCTCGAATTCGCTGACGTCCTCCGGGAAATCGGCGGAGGTGAGATTCATGGCATCCGCGAAGCGCTCATCGACCACATTGACGACGAATTCGCCGGTGGCCTCAATGTGCTTGAGGGTGTCCTTCTTATCAGCCTGCGGGCCGCGCCGCATCGGCGCGAAACAGATCGTCAATGGCCGCGCGCAAACGACGGTGAAAAAACTGAAGGGCGCCAGGTTGGGGACCCCCTCAGGACTGCGCGTCGAGACAAACGCAATGGGGCGAGGAACGACGGTCCCGGTGATCAGACGGTAAGCGTCCTGCCAGGGACCAGCGCTGGGATCGATGATCATGACCCGGCGCTCCCCGAGGCCAGTTCCCGTGCCCCCCAACTGGCCCAGTAATCGCTCCACTCCACGGCCTTGGCTTCCTCGGTGAGGCGAAACGGACGCTTGGCATCCACCATGACCGCGTATTCCTGAGTCGCCGCCTTGCTACGACTCGCCGCGATCGCCTTCGGATGGGGCCCGTGATGGATCCCGATCGGATGGTAGGTGACCATGCCGGGAGCAATCCCGTCGCGACTGAAGAAATCCCCTGCGTGATAGAAGATCACCTCGTCGAAGTCGATGTTGCGGTGGAAAAACGGCACCCGCACCGCCTCGGGGTCCTCTTCGAGCGGACGCGGCGCAAAGGTACACACCACGAAATTCCGCCCTAGCAGGGTCGTATGAACGCTGGGTGGCAGGTGGTAGCGGTGGCTCATCACGGGACGGAAATCGCTCACGTTGACCTTCCAGGGAGTCAGATCACCTTTCCAGCCGATGGTATCGATCGGATCAAACGGATAAAACACGGAGGTGTGCTCCCCCTCCCGCTTGATCAGCACCTCCCATTCCCCGCCCCGCTGGAGGGAGGGAGCCGGCGTGGGAGTGACGATCACCCCCGGGTCGAACAGGGCGTTGCGTCCCAGCATGCCCTTGTCAGGGAGCCCGATCTCGGATGCCGACTCGATCACCAGGAAGAACGGGTCCTCGCCCTCGGGCAGCAAGCGATAGGTCGTTCCACGTGGAATCACCACGTAGTCCCCCACCGAAAAGTCGAGGGGACCATAATCGGTTTCGAAGCGACCCGTTCCGCGATGCACGAACCAGACCTCATCCGCGTCCGCATTGCGGTACGCGAAGGGCATGGGGCTGCGTCGACGGGAAACCCGCAAGGCCACGTCCTCGTTATAGAGAAAGGTCGTCGGCAGGCCGCGTGGGTCGTGCATGTCAGACGAGGTGATGTCCATGGCCCGCAGGGCGTGAGGGCGCAACGGCCCCTCGATGCGAAGCCAGTTGGTGGGGGGGTGGGCGTGATAGAGGTGCGACACTCGGCCAAAGAAGCCGTTGCGTCCGTGTTCCTCTTCAAAGGTCCCCTCAGGCAGGGCCACGTGCGCCTGAGCGGCGTAGGTCCCTTTGGCCAGCATGAAAAGGTTTTCCATCGCGACCTCCTTCACGTCATCCCGTTCAGCGCGGGAGCTTCTGCTTCAACCGATGGCCGCAAGGGGGGCGGCGGAGCCGTCACGGGCTGGCCCACCGGGTTGCGGAGGACCCCGAGACCAGCCACCTCCAGTTCGACCACGTCGCCTGGTGCGATCCAGCGGTCCAGTTCTAGGCCGCAGCCTCGCCCCACCGTTCCAGAGGCAATCACATCCCCCGGATACAGCGTTTCATCCATCGACACGTGCGCGATCATCTGCGCAAAGTTCCAGTAGGGATTGCCCGCGTTG
Organism: Candidatus Sericytochromatia bacterium; assembly: GCA_035285325.1. NCBI lineage: Bacteria > Bacillati > Candidatus Sericytochromatia > Candidatus Sericytochromatia bacterium. Next base: position 122,136 of record JAYKJB010000063.1, on the reverse strand, counting down.
GACTCGGACCAGAGCTCGCCATTGACCCGGATCCAGGCCGGCAAGTCGTCCAGTTGGGGCAGTTCGTCCGGCGTGACCAGGGCAGGCCCCAGCACCGTGGCGAAATCCTTGCCTTTCGCCGGCCCCAGCCGACAGGCCATCTCCTTGCGCTGGATGTCGCGGGCAGAGACGTCATTCATCAAGGTGTAGCCCGCGATGTATTGGGGCGCCTCTGAGACGCCGATGTTCCGCCCCTCTCGTCCAATCACCGCCACGAGTTCGAGTTCGAAATCGAGTTGGCGAGTGTAACGCGGCCAGGGCAGGGGCGCCTCGGGGCCAATGATGGTTCGGTGATTGCCCTTGTAGTACACCGGCAGCTCATACCAGGCGGGCGGGATGGGCTCACCTCGCTTGGAAAAGCCCGTCCGAACGTGCTCTTCGAAGGCGTAAAAGTCTCTCAGGCTCTGGGGATTGGGCAAGGGGGCCAGCAGGCGAACTTCCCCCAACGGATGAAGCAAGCGACTGCCGTCCGGTCCATCCGGCAGCACCTCGAAGGCGTCCAGGCGGTGAAGCGACTCACGAACGAGCGACCAGGCCCGCTCCCCCACCTCCAGAAACGCACGCAAGTCTGGGGGACAGAGCAGATTGGCCAGGCTCCGCCAGGCCGGTTCCCCCGCCCCCTGCAGGTGCCAGGCACAAGCGAAATTGAGGTCCAACACGCCGTCACGCCAAAGCGCACCCAGGCGAACATGCCGCCCCAGAACCGTCTGGAGTTCGATGGTAACCAGCCGCAAGCGAACTACTCCATTGTGAACGCCGTCCAAGATACCAGGAAAGAAAAAAACCCCGCCGGAATGGGCGGGGCTTCAAGCGAACGCCTTATGCCTCGGCGACCGCAGCGGTGTTCACGCGCTTCATCAACCGCGACTTCAGGCGGGCTGCCTTGTTCGGGTGAATGACGCCTTTCCGCGCGGCGCGGTCGATCGTGCTGATGGCGGTGACCGTCGTGCTCTGCACGTCAGCCTGTGCCTCCACAGCAGCCCGGGCTTGCTTGATGCGGGTCTTGACCTCGGACTTCACCGCGATGTTCCGCTGACGATTGCGATCGGCGACTTCGACGCGCTTGATGCCCGACTTGATGCGCTTGGCCATGGTTTTGAAACACTCCCAAAAAGTTTGACGTTTGCCGATTTTGCTTAGCGTTTGACTAAGATGCGGGCAAAATATGGTCAAGAGGACGCCACCAGTATAACCAAACCGCCGCCATCATGCAATCAGACGCGACCGAGGTGATCGCCGCTGGTGTCACCTGTCCACTCAGGGGGCCGACTCGCGCGGCCAGAGCAACACCCCCCCATTGAACGGCGGAATTTCGCGCCCATTGGGCCAGTGCCCGAGGGGGGTCCCGATGGCCTGAGCCAGCTGCGCCATGGTGATCACGATCGGCTCCGAGGCCAGCGGATCCGATAACACGGCGTGCGTGTCATTCACGGCATTCAAGAGCGCGAAATGACCGCCGGAGTAACGCTTGGTGATCTTGTCCACATAGGCCGGCGTCGGATTCAAGTTGAGCACGACCAGGTGGTCGGGCTCCCGCATGGCCCGCCGAATGGCCTCGATGCCAAAAATGAACTCAGCGTGGAGTCCCAGCTGGGGGGCGGCCTGCACGATCTGGATCGGGTAGGTCCAGGTCCCCTCGCGACGGGTTCCCGTCATGGCCTCTCGCACGTAAGCGATCAACGCCGCCGGCTCTCCGGAAGGGACCTCCGAAGGCAAGCGCCCCAGCGCCCGCAAGGCCATGGCCACCGAGGCCGGACCACAGTTGGCATTGTTGCTGACCCGCTGGCGAGGGTTCCAGCGTCGATGGCGATACTGCGTGAGGTAGGCCTGGTCCGCTTGCCAGAGTGCCTCTTGAAGTGGCGCCAACGCCTGCGCTGGCCCTCCCCCCTGCGACCAGCGCCCGGCCACGTGCGCAGGCCAATCGAGGGGGCAGGTCGAAAAACCAACCAGCACGACAAAGGCAAGCAGCCAGGGGCCCCATCGGGGTTCAGTCGCAGGCATCGGACCGCGGGTTTCGCTCCACGTTCGGTACAGAGAGAAGGCCAGGCGTATTGTGCCCCGAGGCCCTCCCCGAAGAACGCCACGACCCCGACCACAAGGCGAAACTTCACGATTTGCAACAACAGGGCACCAGAACAACCTGGGCAAACAGCTCGCAGCCGCCTTTCTGGGCACCGTCGCGTCCCCGAATCGTCCCCCTGAAAGCGACCGCCTCGGGCCAGCCCACGCCAACGGCAGCAGTTGACAATTATTCTCAACAAGGGCCTAATGGTTCTATCGAGAAATATTCTCAAGAGTTTCCCATGTTTCACAAAACCGACATCTTGACCGTTCAGGAGAATCTGCGCCGTCGCGGGTACCGCATGACGCCCCAACGGGAGACCATCCTGCAGGTGTTCCAGACATTGCCGGAGGGAACCCACCTCAGCGCGGAAGAACTTCACGAGCAGTTGAAAGTTCTCGCCTGCGGAATCAGCCTGGCGACGACCTACCGCACCGTCAAATTGCTTGCCTCCATCGGGCTGCTGCGAGAACTCGACTTCGCGGAAGGTCACAAGCATTACGAGCTGGCCGCCGATGAATCTCCGCCCCACCACCACCTGATTTGCGTCGACTGTAATCAGGCCATCGAATTCGAACAGGCCCCGTTGTATGAATTGGGACAGGATGTCGCAGACAGTCATCGCTTCAAACTGATCGACGTTCAATACAAGGTATTTGGCGTTTGCCCGACCTGTCAGGACGCAGGGGACAAGCGATGACCCTCGCCGAGATTCGTCCGGGCGATCGCGTCCGCATCCTGGCCATTCCGGCCCTTGAGGTCCGCACCCAGGCCCTGAGACTTGGCATTGGCGTCGGCGAGGTGGCCGTGTGTCGCGCCATCATTCCCAGGGGCCCCGTGGTGCTGGGGAAAGCCCGCCAGGAAATTGCCATTGGACGCCAGCTTGCCGAGGACATTCACGTAGAGTTCGCCCAGCCATGACCACCACACTCCAAGCCTCCCACACGTCCGCGCGTCCGCGCGAAACCAAGGTGGTTCTGGTCGGGAACCCCAACGTCGGCAAGTCCGTGTTCTTCAACGCGTTGACGGGCCTTTACGTGGATGTCTCGAATTACCCCGGAACCACCATCGACGTGAGCCGAGGTCATTTCCAGGGATGCCAGGTGCTCGACACGCCCGGCATTTACGGGGTGGGGGCCTTCAACGACGAGGAACGGGTGGCGCGTGACATCGTGTTGGGAGGAGACATCCTGCTGAACGTCGTTTCAGCCCCGACGCTGGAGCGGGATCTGTTCCTCACCTTGCAGCTGATTGACCTTGGCAAGCGCGTGCTGGTGGCATTGAACCAGATGGACGAGGCGACCCAATCGGGTGTTCAGATCGACGTGGCGCAGCTCTCGGCCTTGCTCGGCGTGGAGGTCGTGCCCTGCATTGCCATTCGCGGCGAAGGGCTCGCTCAGGTCAGTGAACGGATCGATTTCGCCCGCACGGGGCACGGCGTGCCAGGCCTGGGTGAGAAGGTCGCGGCCCTGGGTGTCTCGCCGGCGTCTCGGGCGGAAGCCCTGCTGGCGCTGGAGGGAGACCCGACGGCAGCCGACCGACTGGGGCGAAACATCGCCAGCCAACGGGAGGAGCTCTACGCCGCGCGCCGCGCGCACGTGGATGAGATCGTACGCCGGGTGATGCGGTTTGAGGACCGCCAGGAGCGCCTGAGCAGCAAATTGGGGCACGCGCTGCTGCGGCCAGGCTGGGGCTTTGCCTCGGCCGCGGCCATGATGGCCCTGCTCTACCTGCTGGTGGGGGACCTGATCGCCCAGCGGGTGGTCGAGGTCACCGAGGGCCAATGGATGCAAGGCCACTACGAGCCTTGGATGCGGGGTTTGATCTCCAGTGTGGTGCCGCTGGCGTGGCTGCGGGAAATTCTGGTGGGCGAATTCGGGCTGCTCACCATGACGGTCACCTACGTGTTTGGACTGCTCCTGCCGCTGGTCGCCGGATTTTACCTTTTCCTGGCCACGCTGGAGGACACGGGCTATCTGCCTCGCCTGGCGGTCCTGGTGGATCGCAGCCTGGCGGCGATCGGCCTGAACGGACGGGCGGTGATTCCTCTTATCATCGGCTTCGGCTGCGTCACGATGGCGACCATCACCACCCGCCTGCTCGGCACTCAGCGTGAAAAAACCATCGCCACGGCCATCCTGGGTCTGACCATCCCTTGCTCGGCCCAGCTGGGGGTCATCCTGGGCTTGCTCGGCAAGACCGGTACCTGGAGCAGCTGGGCCGTCTACGGCGGCACCATGTTTGCGGTGCTGGTGGCGATTGGCACCGTGCTGGATCGCCTGCTTCCGGGACGCTCATCGGCCTTGCTGATCGACCTGCCGCCCCTGCGCATGCCCCTGTGGCGCAACGTGCTTCGGAAAACCTGGACCAAGTCGCTGGCATTCCTGCAGGAGGCCGTGCCCCTGTTTCTGCTGGCCGCCCTGGTGGTGGGGGTCTGCAAGGTCACCGGCCTGCTCGGCCTGATCACGCGGGGACTGGCCCCGCTGGTCGAAGGCTTGTTGCACCTGCCCCAGCAAGCGGCTTCCGCTTTCCTGATGGGCCTGATTCGTCGCGACTTCGGAGCAGCGGGCCTGACCGACATGGCCTTGAGCCCTGGCCAGACGGTGGTCGCCCTGGTGGTGATCACGCTCTTCGTTCCCTGCATCGCCACCGTCGTGGTGCTGTTCAAGGAACGCGGCTGGCGAGAAGCCGCTGTGCTCTGGCTGGGGTCCTGGGTGCTCGCTTTCGCCATCGGTGGCGTGCTGGCCCGTGCCCTGGGGACTTGAAGCCGTGTGGCACCTGTGGAAAGACCGCCGCCAAGGTCAGTCTCCCGTGAAAACAGCCGCCCCGAGCGAATGCCCGGTCACCCCGTGCCCGACCTGCGCGTTTCCGCTGCCGATAGCCAGCTTCGACCAGGCCTGCCCACGCTGTCGCAGCAAGGTGGCCGGACAACTCCATTGTGGCGGCGGTTGCCACGGTTGCGACCTGGGGGACTCCCGTTGACTCGGCGAATTGAAACGTTTCGCCTCGTGATTCCGCCTCCGGGTCCGGGTCCCAAACTGCCGCAAATCGAGGCTCACCTGAACAAAGCTGGCGCGTCTCCGGTGCGCTGGGCGGTGGTCCAATGCAATGACGAGGCCTGGACCATTGAAGGAGCTCGCTGGTGTTCACAGCCGTCCACCTGATTCCCACCGGTGTCGGAGCCGCCATTGGTGGATTCGCGGGCGATGGCGGCCCCGCCACCAAGTTACTGGCCAGCGTGGTGGACTGCCTGGTCACGCACCCCAATGCGGTGAACGGCGCACAGTTGCTGGCCCTTCCAGCCAATGCCCTGTACCTGGAAGGTGCTGCGCTGGACAGCTGGCTGGCAGGAAGACGGGCGCTCAGACCAGTGAAAAGCAGGCGCATCGGACTGCTGATCGATCGGGCCGTCGAACACATGCCCGCGGGAAGTCTGGACGTCTTGATCCACGCCGTGGACGCGGTGCGAAGCGTCCACGGCGTGCCGATCCTGGGCTGGGAGCTGACCCCACGTCCTCTCGGTGCTCGCACCAGTGTGGCGACTTCCGGCCTGAGCGAGGGAAGCCTGCAGGACCCGGATGCCTTGCTGGATGGCGCCCGCGCGTTGATGGCCAGCGGTGCCGAGGCGATCGCCGTGGTGGCCGATCTCGGCCCGCTGGACCCCACCGCGGCCGAGGCCTATGACCAGGGGCAGGGGGTCGACCCCATCGGGGGCCTGGAAGCGATCATCTCGCACCTGCTGGTCGAAACGCTCGGGGTACCGGCTGCACACGCCCCGCTCTGGCCATATGCCCCAAGCCTCCCGGTCGCTGTCGACCCGCGCGCAGCCGCCGAGCACCTGGGCCACACGTTCCTGCCTTGCATCCTCATGGGGTTGGCAAAACATCCCGAGCTGCTCGCGCCGGAAGCACCGCCCCGCCCGGGCGACCTGGGGCCGGCAGCGGCCGATGCGATCGTCCTGCCGCAAGGATGTCTGGGAGGACCGGGGGCGCTCGCCGGCCTGGATCGCGGCATTCCCCTGGTGGTGGTGGAGGAAAACACCACGCTGCTCGAGGTCACGCCGGCACGCCTCGGTTTGGGCCCTGCCGAGGGAGTCTGGCCGGTGCGCTCCTACTGGGAGGCCGCTGGCCTGCTGGCCGCCTGGCGCCTGGGTCTCGATGCGCGCACGGCCCGGCGCCCGATGCCCGCCCTACAGCGTCTGTCACCCCCCTTACACCGGCCCACCCCGTGCGCGATGTCACAATCGATTTGTGACGATTGAAAAACAGGCCGGACACCTTGGCGTGCTATCATCCCGGCACCCGGGTGACACGCATCAAGGAAGGGCTCCTCTCCATGACTCCAGTGCGAGAAGACCTGACCGGCCAGCGACAGCTGCGGTTTCACTTTCAAGGCGAAGCCACTCCGCTGCATCTGTTCAAGCATCGAGGCGAAAGCACCCATCAAGCCTATCTCAAGGCCCTTGCCTACGCGTTCTGGCGAGAACAGGGTGAGCTGACCTTCGACCCTGCGACGGATTACAAGGTGACCCCCAGCCTGGCCTGCCTCGACCTGACCGGGGAGGTCCGGCTGTGGGTTCAGGTGGGCGACCTGCCCCTCGACAAGCTTGAGTACGTGCTGCGCCACAGCGACGCGGACCAGGTGTGCTGGGTGCAGGAAATGGCGGTGGGACCAGCCAATGTGGCCGAATTCCAGGCCGCCTGTGACGCGCTGCTCCAACGCGTGAAGCGACGGATCCACTACCGCTACACAACCAAAAAACTGTGCCTGCTGATATTCGACAAACTCGAGGACTGGTTCGAACCGGATGCGGTGGCCCTCCCGGAAGCGCACTACCGCTTCATACGCCTCTGAAGCCTGGTCAAAACGCCGGATGCCAGGTAAATTGGGAGGATGGTGCGTATCCTCACCGTCGGCCCGTTTCAAGAGAATTGTTACCTCATCCGTCGCGGCGACGATCTGGCCGTGGTGGACCCTGGCGAAGAGGCCGATCGCCTGATCGCAGCCATCGAAGCCGAAGGCGCCAAGCCTCGCTACATTCTGCTGACGCACGCCCACCTCGACCACGTCGGAGCGGCCGCTGAGCTTCAGGCACGCTTTGGCATTCCTCTCTACGTGCCTCGCGACGAGGTTCGCTTGTTGGAACAATTGCCGTTGCAGTGCAGCCTGTTCGGGATGCCCCCGATGGTCGCGCCTCGCATCGACCACTTGCTCGATGGCGGCCAAGCCCTGCCGCTGGGTGACACCGTGATCGAGGCGGTGCTGACCCCTGGGCACTCTCCAGGGGGCGTGTCGTATCGAATCGACGACGAGATGTTCGTGGGCGATACCATTTTTGCCGGCAGCGTGGGGCGCACCGACCTGTGGGGCGGCTCCTGGGAAACGCTGAAAGCCTCCATCGAAACCCACATTTTCTCGCTTCCCGACCACACGGTGCTCTATCCCGGACACGGGCCAAGCACCACCGTGGGACAGGAACGCTCCCACAACCCGTTCTTCAACTGATCTCGCAAGTTCTGACGAAAGAGGCCTCACTCCATGAACGCACGCGCCCAGTCATGTCCAGTCCAAGACCTCCAGGCGGAAGGCCTGGTGGTGGGACTTTACGAAGGAGAAACCCAGCTTACTGATACCGCGCAGGCCATCGATGCGCGCGTGGGAGGCTTGCTGGCGGCCGTCCTGGCGGCGGGTGACTTCAAGGGCAAAGCCAATCAGACCGTGCTGCTGCACAGTCCGAGCACCCCGATCAAGCGGGTGGTGCTGGTGGGACTGGGCAAGTCGGGTGACGCGACGCTGGAAACCATTCGTCAGGCTGCCGGGAAAGGCGTCACGACCCTGCGGGACGTGAACGTGAAGTCGGTCACCCTGGCCCTGACCGAAGACGCGCCACGCGGCTGGGCACCAGCCAAACCCGCCGGACGTCAGGAAGTGGCTCAGGCCGTCACCGAGGGGGCCTTGCTGGCCCTGTTTCAGATGAATGACTACCGCACCCGCGACCTGGATGAGATCAAGACGGTCGACGCCGTGACCATCTGGAGCACCGGTCCCAGCGAGGAGATTGAAGCAGGCGTCAGTCGGGGAAGCATCCTGGCGGATGCGATCCGCTTCGCACGCACCCTGATTATGCACCCGAGCAACGTGGCCACGGCCACTCGCATGGCCGAGGATGCCCGGCAAGCCTGCGAAGCGGCGGGCATTGCCGTGAAAATTTACGAGAAAGCGGATCTGGAAGCGATGAAGATGGGCGGCATTCTGGCCGTCAACCAGGGCAGCGAGCATCCCCCGAAGTTCATCGTGATGGAGTACCGGGGCGGAGCGCCTGACGAGAAGCCCATCGCGATTGTCGGCAAGGGAGTCACCTTCGACACCGGCGGCATTTCGCTGAAACCGGGCGAGGGCATGGAAAAGATGAAATACGACATGGCCGGTGGTGCGGCGGCGATCGCCATCATGCTCGGCGCCGCCCGTCTCGGCATCCGGAAAAACCTGGTGGGCCTGGTCCCCGCCACCGACAACATGCCCAGCGCCACCGCCCTGAAACCGGGTGACGTCTTCACCTCCTACCAGGGCCTGACGGTGGAGGTGCTCAACACCGACGCGGAAGGCCGTCTGATCCTGTGTGATGCCCTGACCTATGCCGTCAAGGACAAGCAAGCGGCAGCCATCATCGACATGGCGACCCTGACCGGCGCCTGCGTGGTGGCGCTGGGGACCGAGGCCGTCGGTGTGCTGGGCAACCATCAGGGGCTGATCAACCAACTGCTACAGTCGGGGGAAAAAACCGGCGATCGCGGCTGGCAGCTGCCTTTGTGGAAGGAATACAACGAGTTGTTGCGCTCGGATATCGCCGACATGAAGAACATTGGTGGCCGCGAAGCAGGCACGATCACGGCGGCCTGTTTCCTCCAACGGTTCGTGGGAGAAACCCCCTGGGTCCACCTGGACATCGCGGGCACCGCCTGGACGGAAAAGGAGCGCCCCTACCGCCCCAAAGGCCCCACGGGAACGCCCATTCGGGCGGTTCTGGATACGCTGGAGAACTGGCCGACGCTCTGATTCAACCGGTCCAAACCCCCGCCCTCGGGCGGGGGTTTTTTTGGTGCCTGGGCCGCGGGGTATACAAGGGGCGTCCCGGAGCGGGGACGTTCGGGTAAAGGGTGCTGCACGTGCAGGATGCGATCGACCTCGGCACGAGGTTTCGCCTGATTCGTGAACTTGGTCGAGGCGGGATGGGCACCGTCTACCTGGTGCATGACCAGGCCAACGGTGCCGAAGTGGCCCTGAAAGCCCTGAACCAGGAACTCGCCAACGCCGTGGATGCCGAAGAGCACCGGCTGCGCTTTCAGCAGGAATATCGCGCGATCGCCCGCCTGAGTCATCCCAACATCTGTCAGACCTACGATTACGGCACCCTGCCTGACGGACGGCCCTACCTGACGATGGAATACATCGACGGTCAGGGACTGGACGAAGCCACCTTGCCGCTCTCCGCGGAGGAGATCGCCCCTCTACTGCGCCAGCTGGGCGCGGCGCTGTCTTACGTGCACCAGCAGGGCCTGGTGCACCTGGACTTGAAGCCGGAAAATCTTCGCCTGACGCGGGATGGCGTCCTGAAATTGATGGATTTTGGCCTGATGGGTCATTCTGGGCAGGTTTTACCAGCCGTGCGCGGGACGCTGGCCTACCTCGCACCCGAAACGGCCCGCCTGGGACCGATCGACGCCCGCGCCGACCAGTATTCCCTGGCCATCTTGCTTTTCCAGTTCACCGTCGGAGAGCTGCCATTCCGAGGCGATTCGCCTCTTGCCCTGCTGAAAGCCCATCTGTCCGAAGCTGCGCCGCCCCTGGCTGAGCGCGCGCCGCATGCGCCCCCCGCACTGGCCCGAGCCATCGATCGAATGTTGGCTAAAAACCCAGGCCAGCGCTTCGCTTCAGTCGAGGCCGTGCTCGATAGTCTGGGAATGACCAGTGGCCAGGAAGCGGCCCTGCCGCTTTTCTCCCCGCCCCTGGTGGGACGAAGAAGCGAAATCCATCAACTGATGGACGCCGTGGCTGATCTCACCACGAAACGACAAGGCCAGGCACTTGCCCTGCAAGGAGAGGCAGGCACGGGAAAAACGCGCCTTCTGGAGGACGTGCGGGTCCAGGCGATGATCGCCGGACAGCTTTGCTTGTCGACACGCGCACGCAGCGATCAGCCTCCTTATGCCATTTTCACGGCGTGGCTGCGGCAAGCCTTACCCGTGCTCCAGTCCGGAGCCTCGGGAGAGCTCTCGGGCATCCAGGCGCCCCTGAGCGCCCTGCTTCCGGAACTGCGACCCAAAACCCCTATACCGCGGCTGGAGCCGGACGCCGCCAGGGTGGCACTCGAAGCGGCCATCATCAAAGCCATGCACCTGCTGGTGGCCCAGGCCCCTTGCTTATGTCTGGTCGAGGACATGCAACACCTGGACGGTTCCTCCCGGGCGCTGCTGGAGCGCTTGTGTCAGGAGACCAGTGAGCTGCCGTTGCTGGTCCTGGGAAGCTCCCGCGAGCCCCCCCTGGAAACGTTCCGCACGCTTCCGCTGAGGAGTCTGGAAGTCGAGGACTGCCGTGCCCTGATTGGAGGGGTACTCGGACTGGACAGCGTCTCTGCAGGTTTCGCAGAGACGCTGAGTCGTCACGCCGGCGGAAACCCCGCCGCCGTGATCGTGAGCCTCCAGAAACTGGTCGAAACCGGGGTGATAGTTCGAAAGGGCCATGTCTGGGAACTCCCTCACCTGCTGCACGACGTGACCTGGCCCGCGCTCGCCACCGACAGCTGGCTGGACCGCCTGCCGACTCTCACGGCCGCAGAAGCTCAACTCGCCGAATTCGCCGCCTTGGTGGCAGGTCCGTTCTCGCTGGCCACGGCCCGCCGATGTCTCGAACTGTCTGACCAGGATCTGCTGGACGCCGTGGAATCTCTGCGTCGCGCCGGGTGGCTGGACCAGCGGGAAAACCTCTACGAATTGAGCGCCGTCACGTTGCAACGCAGCCTTTATGAGCGCATCCCAGCCGAGCGCAGACAAGCCGGTCACGCCGAGATCGCTCGCCAACTTGAACCCTTGATCGCCCCCGAACTCCAGGGTCTGACGGGGCAAGCGCTTCAGAAGGCCGTGTCTGCACAGTTGGCCCTCGGTGACATCGCCCTGCTGGCCCATCACCACGTCCGGGGTCCTCTTGACGCCCGGGCAGCCCGCTGGGGCTTGCTCGCAGCGGAGGGCCACCTGGCGGTGCTGGCGCTGGAAGCGGCCGAAGACCTGCTTGAGCGGGTCATCGCGGCCCTGCCTGAGGGCCCTCAATTGCCGATGGATCCCCATCTGCGGTTTGACGCCCACAACCTGATGGCCACGTGCCTTCATTGGCGTCACGACCTCCCACGGGCCAAGCAGCATATCGAATGGGCCGAAGCGGAAACCGCCTCCAGACTGGACCCACATCGAGAACTGGAACTGCTGGTCACCACCGGCAAGTATCACTCCCTGAATGGGAATTCCGAGCTGGCCCTGACCTACCAGCAGCAGGCCAGTTCCCTCGCCAGAACGTTGGACCGCCACAGCACCGGGCTGCGTGCCGACATCAATCGGGGCCGCGCGCTGTTTTTTCTCGGACGTCTCGAAGAAGCGCAGGCCATCTTTTCAGAGGCCAGGACCAGCGCACGCGAACTCGGTTGGCCCGGTTACCAGGCCACCGCAGCCTCTTTCCTCGGCTACCTGCGCGCAAGCCAGGCGGTGGAAAGTCGAGACGAGGGACGGTCGCTCCTGAACGAGGCGATCGCCATTCAGGAGGCACAAGGCGACAAGAGCGGCCTCGTCTACAGTTTGAATCTGGCCTTCGAGGTACAGCTGCTCCATGGCCGCCTGCTCGAGGCAGAGGCCACGTGCCGCAAAGGTTGCGAACTGGCGCGGGAAATTCGCGCCGTCGATGATTACATCGTCGGCCTGCTGAATCAGGCGATCGCCAACTGGGAACTGGGTCGTCTGGAGGACGCCGCGAGCAGGGCGTCGGCCTGTCTGGAGGTCGCCACCGCCCATCAGCACGTGATCGCGGCCCCGATTGCCTGCGCCCTGCTGGGCCTTGTGCGGGCCGTTCAGGGACAACTCGACGCGGCCCAGTCACAAGCTCATCGCGCCCTCGCTCAGGTGCAGCCGGAGCAAAGCTACACGTTTACGTTGGCAGGACTCTATGTGGCTGAAACCCTGCTGCTGGCTGAGCAGGCGGTCCAGGCGGCCCCTCTGATCGCACAATTGGAACCGCTGATCCCGTCGGACGATGACAGCGAAAATCGGATCCGGCTGCTCCTCGTGACGGCGCTCTGGCAGCGCAGCCAGGGACAATGGAGCGAAGCCCTACACCTGACGCAGCGAGCCCTGCGTGGCGCCGAACGTTTGGGAGCACCTTGCTTGGTGGCGCGCGCCGCCCTTCAGCATGCGGAACTCCAGGCCAAGGGAGAACCGGATCGTCCTTTGACACCGCCGCCCGACCTTGAAGCCCTGCGCCAACTGGGTGGGGTGCTATACCCCTTGCTCGGTCACTTGACCGTGGCCGAGGCCTTGCGAGTAGATGGACAAATGGCCACGGCGGCCGAGCACTTTACGCTGGCCCGCGAACTGGCGACCGAGATGGGCGCCCCGCGCTATCAGGCTCGCGCGGAGTTTGGCCTGTTTCGGACGTTGGCCAAGCCCGAGGAAAGGCAAGCGGCGCTGCAGCGGGCCCAGTCGCTCCTCAATGCGCTCTGCGAGAACCAATCCCCCGATCTACGCAGGGCATTGAGTGCCCATCCGGAAATTCTCGAAATCCTGGAGTCAACGGGTCGCGAGGCTCCGACTCGGGAACATTTCTCGGCATCGGAAGAAGCGACGTTCACCCATCTGCAAGGCCTTCACCGCGACCTTCAGGGCATCTCCATCCAATACGAACGCCTGTTTCAAGAATGGACGCGTCAGACGCATCAACTCGAACGCCTCAACGCGCTCGCGCGTCAAATCAACGACTCGCTGTCCCTGACCAGCGTGCTGGAGCACAGCACCAAACTGGCCCTGGAACTCACCCAAGCGCAACGTGGCCTGTTGTTTCTCAAGGCCGAGGATGACGCGCGCCCCCCCGATCTGATGGCGGCCTTCGACAGCGAGGCACGCCCCCTCATCGAGCCAAGCTATTCGGCGTCGTTGCTGCAGCAGGCCCTGACTAGCGGTGAGGTGCTGTCGATCGCGGACATCGGCACGGACGAACAACTCCTCGCACGCGCCTCGATCGCGGGGCTCAATCTTCGCAGCGTTCTTTGCGTGCCCCTGCTGACCCAAGGAGAAACCCTGGGCGCACTTTACCTCGATAGCCAGGCGCAGTTGTCGCCCTTCATGCCCAGCGACCTCAGCGTGGTCGAGGCGATCGCCGCCCACACCGCCGTGGCCATCCGAAACGCCCGTCTTTTTGAAGAGAAAACCAGGCGCGCCGCCGAACTGGAACGCGTGATCGCGCAGTATCGAAGGGTCGATTTCGACGCCGGCACGTGTCACCTGACCGGTTTGCGCAATCGCCGGTTCCTGGAGGAAGTGGCGGAACGGGAATGTCAGATTGCCCGCCGCTATCAGCGCCCCCTGAGCGTGCTGACCTGCGAACTCGCCCCCCTGACGCCGCCCCATCAGAATTGGGGGCAGGCGGGCAGCGATGCCGTCCTGAGGGCCGTTGGCTGCGCCCTGGCGGCGGCGTGTCGGGCCATGGACACCCCTGCTCGTTGGGACGACACCACCTTCGCCGTCCTCTGTCCGGACACCCGGGCGACCGCCCTGGAGGCCCTGGCGCTCAGACTCCAGACAGCCATCAGCGCCCTCCAGATCGAGATTTCCCCTTCGCTCCCCCCGATCACCGTCAGCGCATCATTCGGCCTGGCCGATTTTCTGGCCGAGGATGCCAGTTCGGCGCCCATGTTCGACAAAGCCCAGCGGGCCATGCGCCAAGCGCAACGCCAGGGGAAACCCGCCATCGTTTGCTGGCAGCACCCGTCGGCCAGCCAGGCCAACCTGTGAGCAAGCTCGACCGATTGCAACGCTTGGACCTGCTCGATGGTTCGCCCCTGGTGGCCACACCGCCGGCTGCGCCGATTCCCCTCCAGCTTCCCCGGGGGCCCGTCGACTGGAATGGGAGAACCAAACAGCGCTGGTGGACCCAGTTCTCGGAATCGCCCTGGCACCTTCCGGCCAGCGGGGCGGAGAGCCTGCGTGCCACCATCGGAAATCGGTGGGGGCTGGCCGCCGATAGCGTGGCGCTGGCCAATTGTCAGGCAGGCGCGTGGAGTGCCGTCCTGACCGCTTGGGGTTGGCAGCATCCGTTGCTCTATCCTGTCCCCACCAACCCGTTGTACGCGCAAGTCGCGCGGGCGCTGGAGATTCAGGCGATCGCGGTGATGACCGGGGCAGACTTCTCGTTCCCCCTCGGTCAGGTCATCGCAGCGGCACGCGCCCACCAAGCGGGTGTCGTGGCCTTGAGCAACCCAGCGGAGCCCAGCGGTGGGCTGATCACGCGGGATGAGATCCTGACCCTGGCCAGGGAAACGGAGGCGTTGGTGGTGGTGGACGAACGGTTGGCCATCTGGAGCGGCTTTTCCGTGGCCGATGCCATCCCTGAGGTGGAAAATCTGGTCGTCATCCAGGGTTTGGGAGCAGAAACCGGGGCCGCCGCGTTCGAAGCCAGCTGGATCCTCGGTTGCCCCCGCGTGGTCGCCGTGTGTGGCCGCGTGCCCGGCGCAAACGGCCTCAATTTACCGGCAGAACTGGCCGTCCGATGGGTCCTGGAAGAAACCGACGAACTGGGATATGACTTCCGAGCCATGTGCCAGGCACGGGAAACCATCCGCGCGGCCCTCAGTCAGCTGGACGGGGTCGTCAGTTGGCCAAGCGCGGCCCCCTACCTGCTGGTGGGGACCACGCTGCCTGGGGATGAACTGGCCGCCGCGCTTCTGAAACACGGCATCGCCACTCAGACGTTTGCCCGTCCCCCGCTACGAAATTGCATTCGAGTCTTCGTCGGAAGCGAGCAGGAAAATCAAGCCTTCATCGCGGCGATGACCCAAACCTTCAAGCGGTTTTGAAACCCAACCTCTGATTTCCTTCAGGTTCCGCCCCCCGATGGGGAACCAGGGCTTTCTGCTATCATGCTGCCCGCCCGGCCCTGTTCCCTGTTTGAAAGTCCCTCCGATGCCAACGACCGAACCATTCCATCCGTCGGGTTTCCAGCGACACGCCGAGGCGTCCCGAGAGGCCCTGCTCCATCTGGCGCAGGCGTGGATCGCCATTCCAAGCCCGGCTTGTCATGAGGGCGACTTGGCGGCGTCCGTCCTGGAAGCGTTGACTCAGGCCGGTTACGATGAGGTGTTTCAGGATGAAATCGGCAATGTGGTCGGGCGCATCCGGGGGGACGGCACCGGCCCCTCCGTGCTGTTTCTCTGCCCCTTGGACCATGCCGAACCCCTGCACGCGGAGGAATGGCGCTACCCTCCCTATGCCGCTCAACTGACCGACGAGGCCCTTCACGGCTGTGGCGCGAGTCAAAACAAGGGAGCGCTGGCGGCGATGCTCACGGCCGGACGCATCCTCAAACACGAACGGGGTGGCCTGCGGGGTGACGTGATCGTGGCAGGCGTCGTGCAGACCCAGGTGTTTGCTCACATCGGGACACGCGTCCTGGTGGACCGCACGCTTCCTGAGCGGGGGATCCAGTTCGATCTGTGCGTGGTGGGGCAACCCACGGGTTTGAACCTGGCCCTCGGGCAACGCGGGCGATTGGAAGTCGAGCTGACGACGGTGGGCCGCGTGTGTCACGCCGGTGCTCCCTGGCTGGGCAGCCACGCCATCCTGGCGATGCAGCCGGTGCTCGCGGCGGTCCAGGAGTTGGCGTCGAATCTGCCGTCGCATCCCAACCTGGACCGTTCGACCCTGGCCGTGACGGCGATTCGCAGTGCGCCACAGGCCCCTCAATTGGTCCCGGATCGCTGCACCATCAGTCTGGATCGCCGCTACCTTCCCAGCGAAAGCACGGACGCCGCCCTGTGGCAGCTCCAGTCGATCGTGAATCGCATCGCCCAGGAAGATACGGCCTTCACGGCCGATCTGCAGGTTCGTCGCCTCACGGCGACCAGTTTCACCGGCGTATCACAGGACGTGGCGTGTGTGGCCCATCCGTTTCTCACCGACGCAAGCCACGCCCTGATTCACCGGGTCGCGCGAGGCTTGCAGGAAGTGGGCCAGAATCCCGTGCAGACGTACTGGCGACTGCCGAGCGACGCGGCCTATGTGGCCACGATGAAACGTATCGTCACGCTCGGCTATTCTCCTGGTGATGAGAAATTTGCGGAAACTCCGTTCGAACACGTACGCCTCGATCGTCTCATCGCTGCGGTAAGTGGGTATGCGGCAATCGGTGCCGCGATCGCCGGGTGAGATACTGCCGTGTCAAAAAAAGAAGAATTTTCCCTCAAACCCAAACTCTTTGACGGATTGCTGGTGCTAGGCGCCGACAATCAGGTGCTGGCACACAATCGAAGTTTGTTGCAGGCGCTGTCGGAGGTACGCGCCGAGGAGGCAAGTCCACGTCTCCAAGCGATGTTGGCGGAACCAGCGGTGATGGAACTGATTGCCCGCGCCCGTCGCGACGGAGAGGCCCCGTTGCTCGAACTGGTGGGGCCGGATTGGTGGCCGGACCGCACCCTGGCCGTCAGTGCCATTCAACGCGGCGAAGAAACCATTCTCAGCGTTCATGATTGGACGGACGTTTACAAGCTCGGAACCATGCAGCAGGACTTCGTGGCCAACGTCAGCCACGAATTGCGAACCCCGCTGACGGCGATCCGGATGGCGGCTGAGTCGCTCCAGATGGGTGCCATGCGCGATGAACGAATGCGTGCGAAATTTCTCAACAACATTCAAGGCGAAGCGGACCGGCTGACTCGCCTGGTCAATGAGCTCCTGACCGTGGCCAACCTGATGGGGCGACCGGTCTTGCACATGTCGTCCTTTGACCTGCAAAGCCTCTCCGAACAGGTCGAATCGACCTTGCAGCATCACGCCAAACTGGCCAGCGTGACACTGCTGGTGAACTGTCCGGAAGAAGTCCCCACCATCGAAGCTGACCGTGATCGCCTTCAGCAGGTGCTGATCAACCTGGTCGACAATGCCATCAAATTTACCCCTGCCAGCGGGACCGTGACGCTCGACATCGGGGTTGCGCCCGGAGGTTCCGAGGTGCTTTGCCGCGTGATCGACAGCGGGATCGGTATCCCCCCCATCGACCTGCCGAGAATTTTTGAGCGGTTCTACCGGGTAGACAAGGCGCGTTCACGGGTCACGGGGGGCGTCGGGCTGGGGCTGTCCATCGTGAAGGACATCATTGAGGCCCATCACGGCAAAATCACCGTGAGCAGTGAAGTGAACCGAGGCACCACCTTCACGATCGAGCTGCCGGTCAAACAACCTCAGACCGAACCCGTTGCGCTGAGCTGAGGTCGCTGGGAGCCGGACGGAAGATGGGCAGCCATCCCGGTTCCTGAACGGCCTGTTGAGCAGCACGGGGCCTGTGACCGGAGCCCTTGTGCGTGGCTAGGCCTGCTGGCAGAGTGGGCAACAAGGAGCCGATCACCCGGTGGCTCTCGCCGAGGAGTAATAGTTCATGTTCCCGCAGCGCCCTCGAGGCAAAGACGTGCGTGACGCGTGGCTCCCCACGCTCACCGCCCTGTCCGTGTCGCTGGTGGCCTGCGCCCCGTTCGACCCCAGCCCGATGGGCCCCGTCCTGCTGTTTGGCCTGATCGGGGGCCCCCAAACACAGGCGCCAGGATTCTCGCAGGTGCTGTTTGGCACCGCCGAAAACGGTCGCGGGCTGATGGCCAACGCGGAAGTCAGGGTTTTCAACGCGGCCACGGGACAGGCCATCCCGATTCGCTTCTTCGACTCCGGAAAGTATCGCCTCTCGCAGACCGGTCCTCGCACCGACGCTCAGGGCCGCTTCTCGTTTCACATGCCTGTCCCACGGAAAGGCGACGTCTACCGGGTGGTGGTGAGCGACGGCAAGTACAGCGTGACCACCCTGATCGCCACCATTTCTGCGAAGCAGGGGCGCCAAGAAACCTTGGTCTTCAGGTCCCTGTCGACCCCCGCCAACGAATCCCTGCCCAGCAAGCAAACGGGCTTTCAGTTCCTGCTGACCCCGGCCACCACACTGGCTGACAACTGCGTCAGGAACCTGATCCCGCTCGCCCAAGCCTTGACCGATGACGCCGAGAGTCAACTGTTCCTGGAGGTCCTCAACAAAGGAGAAAGCCTGGCCAGGCAGATCGCCAGAACGTTCACCGCCAGCGAGCTGGATACCCTGTCTGAAGTCGTCGATGCCAAAGGGACCATCCAGCCGGCCTTGCTGGCAGAGGTGATGGGCGAGGCGGGCCTGGGGCGAGTCTTCCGACAGACAGTGGCGGAATCCTTACAGGTGCTTTCCACGCTGAAGCAAGATGGTGGGAACCTGGACACCTCCGTCGAAACCGGGCTGACCCAGGACGATCTCGGGGTCCTGGCGTCGGCGGGCTTCGACATCACGATCACCGGCACGGTCATTTCCATCGCCGGAAACGGGGTCAACCTGAACTTTGACCTTCCGAACGAGGTTGCCACGCCCAGTATCCCGATTTTAGAGCCTTTTCCGAGGCCAACCCCCACGGACTCGGTGTCCAGCGGGGGAGGCTCGAGTCGCCGCAGTGCTCCACCAACGCCCACACCGGGCCCAGAGCCTGCAGAATTCGATCCGACCTTTACCGTCAGTTACCTGCCGGGCACGCAATCGCTGCAAATGACGGTCAGTCAGACCGCGGGGCAGGAGGACGTTTTCCGGATCATCGCCAGGCTCTCCAAGGCCCGAACCGGGGCTGTTTTCACACCGCCGCCCGCCATTCTGGCGGAGGGCACCAGCAGTTCTCCGATCGCAAGCGGCACGCACCGGGTCGAAGCGGGCGGAGTCGCCCAGACGTGGCCCCTCAGCCAGCGCCTCGGGGGAGGAAGCCTGTCTGGTCCCGCGTTCGTGGGGAGGTGGAAGTACCTCCCGAGCAGCCATCCGATTGCGGATGTGCAAGTATTCGATACAGCTGAACACGTGTTCGTGGTCCTCAGCTATACGCTGAACGATGCCGTGACCATCAACCAGGGACACACCACCACCATGACGATCCTCCCAAGTGTCCTGAGTCTTGACCAGCCCACCTTGCTGGCCAATCGCCTATCCCCTGTCACCAACGTGGATGTCGACATCTTCTCGCGAGGCGGCAGTCTGGTCGAATTCAGCGAGAACATCCAGATTTCCCCTTAGGTACGCCTCGTGAAGCCTCAGCAAGCACGATGGACCTGGTTGGGATGCCTGTTGGTGAGCGTGACAGCGTGCGCGCCTGAACTGCCGAACGCCAGTGCGCCTCCTTTGAGCGCCACGGACTTCAACGACGACGACCGCGAACCAACCGGCGTGCCCCGTCCCGCGATCTCCCCTGGGACGCCACCCTCTCCCGAGGTCACGTCGAACCCGTTTGACAGCCTGGTTGAGGACGTGATCACACCCACCCGTTTCACCCCGAAGGTGAACACCATCTTCGACAGCCTACCGGCCAATGGAACACCCGAAACCAGCATCGACCTGTACCAGACCAAAGGCGAGTTAGAGGTCCGAGAAGTCCGCTTGCTGCTGGAAGGGGCGTCATTTCACTTCGCGCGCGTGATGGTCGGCTCGGTCATCGGGGATGGTCAACTCGATATCGGAACCCCTCCCAAAATGAGCCTA
Organism: Candidatus Sericytochromatia bacterium; assembly: GCA_035285325.1. Classification (NCBI taxonomy): domain Bacteria; kingdom Bacillati; class Candidatus Sericytochromatia; species Candidatus Sericytochromatia bacterium. The sequence goes on along the minus strand of JAYKJB010000063.1, from coordinate 102,212 downwards.
CCCGCCCAGATCACGGTGACAGAGACCGACCAGAGCACCTTCGCCGTGGCGGCGGTCAAGGCGCAAAACCTGGTCGCGACGGTCTATGTGGCGGACATTCGCCTGAAAATGAATGACGGCCACTTGTCCGTGGTGAGTGTGTCAAATTTTGCCCGGGGCAATGACCGCAACGGGCAGCGCCTGACAGAAGCGTCCGCACGCATCACCCAGAGACTCTATCCGGGATACCTGAGACTTCCCGCACAGCCAGGCCGAATGCGCATGCGAACCCTGGTCTACAGTGAGGCGGATCCGGGGACTGGTCAGGAAGCCCTGCGAATCTTCCGAAAGACGCTCACGATCACGGGCTGAAATCCGCCTCCAAGCAACGCGCCAATCGGGTGAGCAATTCAGGGGAAGGCCCCCGAACCTCCAGGGTCTTGTCGCGACAATGCCCACCACGCGTGATCGTGATATCCCGGCGGGGCCAGTCCAACCAGTTCGCGATGCAAGCAATCAGCGCCTGATTCGCTGCCTCCTCCACGGGCGGCGCCACCACTCGGACGCACAGTCGCCCATCGCGCATCCGATCGACCCGCGTTTGGGAAGAACGGGGAATCAGGCGGACGAACAAGCGCACGCCGCCAGCAAATTCCTGATAACAGGCTGCCGCCATTCGACACCTCCAAATAAGACTGATGGGGGGCAGTGAACCAAACACGCGCCCCCCTCCTCCGTGACCGCCCAGACCGGCAAAAAAGCGCCAGCAGCCCCCGCCCCCACGGCGTCAAAACCGCTGCAATCGCGCCTGTCGTCAAGGGAACCACCAGGACCATCTGGACTCGTGGCCCCGGAGCGCCAGTCAAAGCAAGAGTCATCAAGGAGAGGGCAATCCCCACCGGGGCAGAACGACGTCAGGAAACCCCCTCCAGTTTGCCAAACCTGCATCAGAATCTCGACTCCGGCCCTGAATCTCGCCGAAGACCAACTAATTACCACCGACGCCCCATCCAACCTCAAAGCGTTAACCAGGAACCGAAGACCACCCACTGGCGGCGGCAATGCGGTGCAACCCTCACCGAACAGCCCATTCAGCGTCCCATCGTCGAGCTTAAGACGCCTCCCCCACCCACCTCCCTCATCGAGAAACGAGGCGCGAAGCGCAATAAAAAACCCCACCCGAATTTCCTAAAAATCTCACCGTGCGACCTTTACACGGCCAAACAGAATTACATGCTTCGACAAGCAAGTTGGACCGGGGACGGAATCAGGACACTTCTCTCGACAAGCATCTCAACCTCGAACGCCCCGACCCCATGAATGCAAAAGTTGACTCCGCTTGTATCTACAATCTCCAGAGCCGAAACGCGAGCAATAAACCCGAACTCGCACGCAATGACAAGCATCCCTTTGCCGGCTCGACCTGTCGCACCCGAATGGCCTGCTTGTATAATAAAGCAACAGGAGAGAAGGAGCACTTAAATGAGCAACCTGAAAGCGTATATCCGCGCACGACGCGCCGAGCTGGGTATCAGCCAGCGCGCCCTCGCAGAGCTATGCGACCTGCCTATCGGCACCATCGCAGGCATTGAATCGGGTCGAGATATCAAGGCACCTCGCCCTGCGACGCTCCAGAAACTGGCAAACGGCCTCAAAACCACCTATGCCTGGTTGGATGGATTGGTTCGCGAGCTCGGCGAAGCGGAATTGAAGGCGAGCGTGCGATGGGAGGAAGACTACACCTATCGCATGTTTGACGAACTCATGCAGTCGCCCCATTTTCCTGAAAGCGAGCGGATGTGGCTGGTCGCCAAGCTCCGAACACTCTGGCAGAGCCACGCCGCTCCGGAATCCACCTGAAGCCGGTCAGCCACTGGCTCGTTCGAGAACCGAAATAATCCAACTTCAACTGGGATAAAATCCTTAAAACCCAGACAGCGCGTTCACTTGACACGCAAGCCCCGTAGCGCCCCTGATGGGGGGCCTCTGTTCTGGCACGCCACAGCTCCCCAAGAATGGCTCCATTAGACGACCAAAAGAACTTCTTAAGGCCGTCGCCACCGTTCCGAAGGACGCCCCATGTTGCCACCCACAGAGGCATTCATTCCAATCACCACGCTGATCCTAAGGAACCAACCGAGAAAACCAGTGGAACATAAAAAGCGGCTCCTGGGAGGCCGCGTCAAAGACACGGGCTCGCTTTTCATGACAAGCAATCCAATTCCTGCAAGCGCCTCACAGCAAGGCCCCTATGCTTCTAAAAACATGCAAAGAAAAAACAACGTGCAGCAGTGAGGCTATGGTGATTTTAATAACAAGCACAAGATCTCGACGGCCAATCCAAAAACACGACACCGGTTGTTATTACAAGCACTCCAGTAAGCGAAAAATGACTCCGCTTGCAATCTAAATCACCAAATAGAAAAGTCGAAGAACCGCTTCATGCAATAGCTTACAAGACCTGTGCGCGCGACCGCTTCCCTCCACACCCCCAGGCCAAGCAGGCCGAGTGAGGAGTTCAACCGTACCAAAAACGGTGCGCCTCCTCCCGTTGAACGTAGCCAACCAGGCGAAAACGAGCCGGTCTCGTAGCCAGACGCGGGTAAAATGGGATCAGCCACTGAACCAGGAGGTCTCACGATGTCTCGTCCCCTGCGAATTTTGATCGGAAAACCCGGCCTGGATGGTCACGATCGCGGCGCCAAGGTGGTCGCGCGTGCCCTGAGAGACGCCGGCATGGAGGTGATTTACACGGGTTTACACCAAAGACCCGAGGACATCGTGCGGGCGGCCATTCAAGAAGATGTCGACGCCGTGGGTCTGAGCCTCCTATCGGGCGCTCATATGACCCTGGTTCCGGAGATTTGCAAAGGACTTCGCGCGGAAGGCGCTGCCGATATGCTGGTGTTCTGCGGTGGCATCATTCCTCAGGAAGACATCGAGGCCCTCCGAGACGTGGGAGTCCACCACGTGTTCGGTCCCGGAACGCCGACGGACGACATCGTCAGCGCGATCAGGAGTGCCATTCTTCAAGATAATTCGACCCGGGCGTAAACCAGGCCAAAACGAGCGGGTGATGGGCCACCACCCTAAGGGATGGGCCACCCCTGAAAACGGTCGCTTCCGTGAACCGTGCTCGGTGGAGAGAACTCCAGGGAACCACACAAGAAGGAAACCAAACCTCGCTATAACAATTGGTAATCACCCGGTGAATTCAGTGGTGGAGGAGACGATTTCATGGCGGACTCACTTTCAACGCCCTACAACGTGCTTTTGAACGGGCGATCCGCCCTTCCAAGTGGAGCGCCTTCCGGCGTCCCTTCGACGCAACTGCCCGCTGGCAATCCGAGCCCCACCATCGATCAGGTCACCCTGAGCCCCGCCTCCACGCAGAACCGTACGACTGCGCCGGGCACCATGACGGCCGCCGATGTCAGACGCGAACTGCAAGCGCTCCAATCTGAGATGTTGAAGCTGAATCAGCGACTCGAAACTCTCATTCAAGCCACCGAGACCTCACCACCCAGCCCCAGCGCTACGGCCCCCACCGCGATCACCGCTCCTCCCCTCGCCCCTCTTGCGCAGCCAACCGGTGCAGCCAGCGCCACCCCAGCGCCTCCGGCCGTTGCGGGCACCCTCCCAGAAGCCAATGCAGCGCCCTCGAAGACGCATGCGGTGGTAGCTGGAGATTACCTCTGGAAGATCGCCCGCGAAAAGTTAGGGGATGCCACTCGGTGGCCCGAAATTTATGCGCTCAACCGGGGCGTCATTGGAGACAATCCGAACCTGATCCAACCTGGCCAGACCCTCAAACTCCCTCCGGCGAAACCAGCCGCAGCCCCGCCTCCGACCAGCCCTCCGGTCTCCCCCGCACCACGTCCTCAGCCGCCTGCGCTGCCCCCCGTCTCACAGCCTAATTTGCCACCCGCCGTGCCCGCTTTGCCACCAGCACCACCGGCGGCCCCGCCCGTCGCCCCTGTCATTCCCAGACCAGACATCCCTGCCCCCCCTGCAGTCCAGCGCAACATCAGCGACGTGGACGCGGTGCGACTCGCGATGGAATTCGGACTGGCTCCTGCCAATGCCGCCCCATCTCCCCAGTTGAAAACGAATGTGTCCCAATTTCTGGATGAGATGGACGCCTATCAGAACGCTTACCGTGGCAAGGTCTTTGGTCCAGGAATGGAGAGCCTGGCCGCGTCGGCCAGCGAAACGGAACAGATACGGGCCAGTGTGAAACAGATCCAGCAAGCGCTGGACATCCTGATCAAAGCCGGCCGACTGCGTGTGAATGACTCCAGCGGACGCCCACTGACTGGGCTGAGCAGCAGTGGAAGTTTCTACAAGCAAAACACCTCGGGCCAAATTGAGCGGGACCCAAGCGGCAACCCCGTCATGGATGACGCCTTCGTATCGGCCATTACCCGCTTCAAGCAAGAACAAGGCATTCACCAGAACTACAAGCTTGCGGACGGCACCTGGGCCATCAACGAATACGTGGGACCGGGCACCATTGAAGCACTCAAGAAAACCTTGCTGGAAGTACAGGCCACCCGCTGACGCCTCGCCGGAAGGCTGTCACGCGGTCAGAACAGCTCGTTGCTCAGAGCGGGGGCTTGTCAAAGCCCCCGCTTTTCACGAGATTCCAAAACGAGCCGCAAACGCTTGCCAGGTATTTTCCAGCAACGCGGCGATCGTCATCGGCCCCACTCCGCCGGGAACCGGGGTGATCCAGGAGGCCACGTCAGCCACCTCAGGCGATACGTCACCCACCAGTGACCCATCCGCACCGCGATGGATCCCGACATCCACCACCACCACCCCTGGGCGAACCATCTCCGGGGTGACGAATCCTGGCCTTCCAACGGCCACAAGAAGAATCTCCGCTTCGCGGGTGAGCGATTCAAGCGAGGAGGTGCGCGAATGCGCCACCGTGACGGTGGCATCTGCATTCAAGAGCAAACTGGCCAGGGGCTTGCCGACAATGGCGCTACGCCCCAGCACGACAGCCCGTTTGCCAGCCAAAGCAATCTGATGGTGTTGGAGCAATGCCATGATCCCCGCCGGTGTGCAAGCGGGCAAACCAGGATGCCCCAGGACCAGTCTCCCCACATTCAAGGGATGAAACCCATCCACGTCCTTCTCAGGAAGAATCAAGCCGACCCGTGTGACGTCATCGATCCCGGGGGGCAGTGGAAGTTGCAGCAGGATACCATCCACCCCTGGATCGTCATTCAAAGCCTGCAAATGCGCAGTCAAATCAGCCAGCTTGGTGGAGGCATCGAGCTCGATGCCAATCGAATGAATTCCGACCTCGCGACAGGCACGGCGTTTGTTGCGGACATAGACCTGGGAGGCGGGGTCCTCTCCCACCTGGACCACTGCCAAGCAGGGCACCCGAAGCCCCGGTGCCAAGCCATCGATGCGCGCTTTGATCCGCGCCCGCCACTCTCCGGCCAGGCGTTTGCCATCCAAGCAGCGAGCCGTCCCATTGAGCACGCGGAGCCTCCAATCAGCCCAGGGCCTCACGCAACAGCAACGAGGACGGTGGGGCGTACGCCCTGACTCAGCGAGACAGGGGCAATTAGAAAAAGCTGGCCGGGTTCACGGCGCGTCCGTGGATGCGAACCTCGAAGTGGAGATGCGGCCCCGTGGAGCGTCCCGTGCTGCCCATCCGAGCCACCATTTGACCGGCAGCGATGTGCTCCCCAGCCGATACCACAACCCGAGAGCAGTGCCCGTAGCGCGTCACCACGCCGCCCCCATGGTCCACGTCGACGGCGTAGCCATAAGCCCCCATCCAGCCGGCGGAGACCACCACGCCTTCTTTGGCAGCGTGGATGGGGGTCCCCACGGCATTACAGATGTCAATGCCTGGATGAAAGGCATAGCCACGAATGCCAAATGGGGAGGACATCTGACCGCTGGCAGGCCAGGCCAATGCCCCGACCCGGCTACCGAATGCGCCGACCAAACTCCGTGACACACTCAAGCGCTTGGCAAGACCACCACCCGTGCGATAGCCGCGAAGGGGCGCTACAGGTTTCGGGCGAAGGCGAATCTCGGTCGCTCCCGGAATAAAAACCGGCTGGTTCGGATTGAGGCGCCCATCCGACAGCCCCGGGTTTTGCGCCTGCAAATCGGACAGGCTGACGCGGTAGCGCTCGGCCAGTTCAACCCCTGTCTCCCCTGCTTCGGCCCGATGATACGCCCCATCCGTCGGCGTGATGATGAGACGTTGCCCGGGCAGCAGACGTGCCCCGGCGGGAAGACGATTGACCAGGCGAACCGTCCGGGCGCGCAGACCGAACCGAGTCGCCACGGCGGTGAAGTCGTCCCCACTCCGAACGACGTAGACCAGATTGGTTGCCCGACGGCCGTACTCCAGTGGGCTACCGGAGCCGCGCACACTGGCTTCAATCAAAGGGAGTTTGGCCTGCAGGTTCTGAGATGCAATCAAGGTGCTGGCCGGAACGGTAGGCTTCCGGTCTGGAGACGAGAACTGGGGCAGCGAGCCACCAAAGGCCACGCCCAGCGAGGCGGCCAGGAGCAGTGAAGCCACCACGGCAAGGCCACGTGGAGACCCTTGCGAGGTTGCCAGCGCCTCACGATAGCCCTGACGGGCGGCACGAACGCGCACCAGCCCAACAGACTCTCCTCCGTCCGCCAGGCGCGGGCGCCGGGTCGAGGACAAGGGCCCCCATCCCTGCAGGAACCATCCCCTGCGCGAGGGCCAAGGCGCTTGAAGATCCTTCAGAGACGTCCTTGCCAGTCGCGGAGCCTGGTAAGCATGAGGACGAACACGAGGCGAATTCACCACGTAAGCAGGAATCTCGAAGGGCTCCCGCCGGGAAGTATGAGTCGGCTTGAGCTCGACCAAGACGCTTCCTCCGAAACTTCTAGTACTACGAAACGGACCCGATGCGTGCTAACGAAAAGGACCGGTCTTGCGAGGTCTTGTTTGCAAGCAACCGACGATGTCGATCCTGCAAGAAGGCGTGAGGAAAATCACACCTTTCGAGCATCGTACAACCGGCCAAGGGGGTGGTCAAAAAGCGGCAGACGCGAGTCCGCACCTGCGCGACGCCGTACAAACAAGCAAACCTTCTATTTAATTTAAACGAAAATTAGGATTGGTGTCAACGCGTTCTGTGAAGACGTGCCCGGCCCATCGGCCGTTCCATCTCACACCGAAAGCGCCGCCCAATCAGCCAAAAAGCGCTCAATGCCTGAATCGGTTAGAGGATGTTTGAACATTTGCTGGAGCACCTTGAACGGCATGGTCGCCACGTGTGCTCCGAGGCGGGCCGCCTGCGTCACGTGAACGGGGTGCCTCACGCTCGCAACGAGCACCTGCGTTTCATATCCATAGTTGGAATAGATATCGAGAATCTCCTCGATGAGCGTCATTCCCTCTTGCCCGAGGTCATCGAGCCGCCCCACGAACGGACTCACGTAGGTCGCGCCGGCGCGCGCCGCCAGCAAGGCTTGATTGGCCGAGAAGACCAGGGTCACGTTGGTCTTGATGCCTTCCTTGGCGCACACGCTCACCGCCTGCATCCCAGCCTCAGTCATGGGAATCTTGACGACCACATTCGGTGCCCATTGGGCGTATTCGCGCGCCTCGCGAATCATCGAATCGAAATCCAGACCGATCACCTCTGCGCTGACGGGGCCCGTGGTGATGGAGCAGATTTCCAACACCACTTGCTTGAAGTCCCGTCCTTCTTTTGCGACCAGGGTGGGATTGGTCGTGACGCCATCCACCTGGCCCCAGGCCACAGCCTTGCGAATCTCTTCAACGTTGGCGGTATCCAAAAAAAACTTCACGGGTAGCTCCTTGCGGCACGACGTTCTACCGGCAGGCAGACAGATGGGGAAACCAGGGCAGCTTGAATTGTATGTCAAATCGCCCACCAGCGGAGACCGCGAGAGCGAGAACGAAAGATTGGAAGGTGGAGCCGAAACTGACTCCGGCACGAAACCCGCCCCCGCGATGCACAGGAGGGCCTGTGGTCGCGGTCACGCCCAACATCCGGCTTTCCTCATTAGGATTGGGGCTATGGAACCAGCCGGCCGTCCTTGTGGCGGCGAGCGGAAACGCAGCCGAAAACAGACGGCCATCCGTTGAAAGGGAATCGCATGACAACCAAGAAAAAAACCGCCAAGCGGTCGAACGATACGACGTCCCCCAAGCAGGTAAAGGAAACCAGCCGACGTTCCGGGAAGGCTCCTGAGGCCCAAGCGTCTGAGACGGCGGTGAAGCCGTCCCTAACAGAGCAAGCCGCGCCGGCAGCGCCGGAGAGCCCGCAGGTAGCGACCGCCGCTGCCCCGATCGCTGAGGCGCCGGCGGCTGCCCAGGCGGGCCGCCCGATCATCACCATCGCGATGTTTCAGCAACGTCTCTCGGAACACGGGTTCTACGGCGGGATGATGGACGGCGACTACGGCCCCTACACGAAGTTCGCCGTGGCTCGTTTTCAGGCGTCCAACGGCTTGCCGGCGGACGGTGAGCCCACCCCAGCCACCCTGGAGGCACTCGGGCTGGCCTGAGCTGCCTCAGGGAGGTGCGCCCGATCAGAACACTCACGGCAAATGACTGGAAACCGCCCCTGAATCAGGGGCGGTTTTTCTAGGGGAATAAGAGGCCCGACGTCTGCTCGACCAGGACATCACCCCGCTCGAACACCGTGCCGGGAGCCACCTGCTCGGCCTCGGCACGTGCCGCGAAAGGCTGGACGGTCGTGACGCGAAGGGTTCCGAGTTCTTTCGGCTTCACGTTGCCGGGAAAACGGAAAACTCGCCACAAGGAGCCCGGCCTGACGCCATCCACTTCGCCGAGGTCCAGAATGATCTGGTCTTCGTCGATGTCCTTCACCCGACAGCGCAACGGGTCTGCGTGCCGGATGAAGCTCACGAGCTGGTCGGCCAGGGTCTCAGCCGCACTGCCCTCGCCCAGCAATCCAAGATCACGGCTGAATTCCCCGGTTCTGAAATCGAATAGCCGCACGGTGACCCGAAGTTGGTTGCCAGCGTTCTCGTATTTGCCATCGACCAGCAGCTCGATGTTGGCCGCAGTGCGGGCTTTCCTGGCATTTTCGAGCGTGAGGTCGGCGTTCAGGGGCACGCCTTTGAGCTTGGCCTTGGCGGCCGGGCCATCCACCACCACGAATCGCCGAGTGGCGGTCAACTTCGTGCCCAGGCTCGTCAGAAAGGGGGCGGGCGCTCCGGCGATCGCCACGGCCAAGCGAGGCTTGTCTGCCACCGTGTCGGCGAGGGCCGCTCCAGACAGCCAGCTCACCAAGGTGTAAATGAAACACGCGAACCAAATCCGCACGGGCGATCGCTCCAGCTCATCCGTTGCCCCCCGAATCTAGCATCCGCGCTGACTTCGGCTCAGGAATCCGGATCACGTTGTTCGAGAGGCGCCCACTCGAGGCCCCTCACGGATCTTCGACCCATTCCCGCCCCGCCTGAAGCGGGCCCCCACCGGCCCGAAAGTTTATTAACGCATTAAATTTAGCTCTTATTTCATCTCACCTCAGCAAGGGGCCAGGCTGCGCCAGGGATATTCCCTTCACCGCTCCACCAATGTGACCCGATTGAGGTTCATCATGTCCCATCGCTCGCTCGTGCTCCTGGTCGCTGCCGTGACCCTCGCCGGTTGCGGCCGTGCGAATGTCGCGGGCAACCTCGTCACCCAACGCGTGACGGCGCAGGGCAAGCAGAGCGGCAAAATCACCGCCCCCTCCGCCGCGGCCCGTCCCAGCGTGAGCCTCACCCCGACGGCGGCGCAAACCGCCGCCCTGGCCCCGGTCGAAGGCGAATACATTGTGAAGTTCCGGGAAAGTGCGCGCGACCTTCCCGGGGCCACCCGCCTGCGGGACCTTTCCGTGAAGGGCACGGCCGTTTACAAACTCAACGCCAACGGTTACGCCCTCCAGGCAGCCGAGGGCTGGGATGAAGCCGATGACATCGATTACATCGAGCCGAACTATCAGTACCAAACCCTGGAAGCCCCGAACGATCCGGCCTTCGGCGACAGCTGGGGCGTGGCAGCGATCCTGGCTCCCAGTATCTGGCCGACGACGACGGGAAGCGGGATCAAGGTGGCTGTGATCGACACGGGGGTCGATGCCACGCATCCGGACCTCCGGGGTCAGGTGCTGCCAGGGCTCGACCTCGTGAACGACGACGAGGATGCCGCTGACGACCACGGACACGGCACCCACGTGGCCGGAACCATTGCGGCGCTCGCCAACAACGGCATCGGTGTGGCGGGCGTGGCCCCCGGCGCCGCGATCATCCCCATCAAGGCGCTCAATTCCAAGGGGCAAGGCAGCAACGCGGACATTGCAAACGGCATCGTGGCGGCGGCTGACCGAGGCGCGCAGGTCATCAATCTGAGCCTGGGGGGAACCGATAACTCCGAAACCCTGCGGCGTGCCGTGGCCCAAGTGCAGGAGCGTGGCGTGATCGTGGTGGCGGCGGCCGGGAACAGCGGCATCTCGACCCCCTTCTTTCCCGCAGCCAACGAGGGGGTCATCGGCGTGGGAGCGGTGGACGACCACCGGAAGCGGGCCACGTTCAGCAATTTTGGCGACTACATCGACGTGGCCGCCCCTGGGGTCAACATCGGCTCGACCCAGCGCGGGGGAGGCACCACCACCATGAGCGGCACCAGCATGGCCAGCCCGCATGTGGCTGCCGCCTGTGCCCTGCTCAAGGCCAAGTTTCCGATGCTGAAGGCTGGCCACCTGAGCCGGCTCTTCAAAACCACTGGCTTTACCACGACCGGATTCACGGGTTCCAACGCGCCGCGTGCCCTGAACCTGGAAGATGCCTTCACGAAGGCCCCCAACCTGGACATGCAACCCCCCGCCGCGGTGACAGGGCTGGCTGGCGTGGCGGGGCCTCCAGAGGAGGTGGATCTGTCGTGGAACGCGGCGGCGGACAATGCCAGCAGCGTGACCTATCGGATTCTGCGCGATGGCGTCTCGGTGGGCACGTCCACCGGCACGCAGTTCACGGACCGCGGCGTGACGCGCCAGAGCAACTACCAGGTCATCTCCATGGATGCCGACGGCAACGAGGCCTCACCCAGTGCGGCCGTGGCCGCTAGCCCGGGGCAAGCCTCCGACCTGATCAAGGACCTGGCGGTGTCCAGCCGGGGGCAGACCGAGGTCACCCTCTCCTGGAAGACCAAAGAACCGATGCGTTGCCTGGTCCAGTGGGGAGAAACATCTTCCCTGGGACAAGCTTCCAGCTGGGATATCAGCCCCAAGCAGTCCCACACCTTCAAGTTGACCGGCCTCAAGCGGTTTCAGACCTACCACTATCGGGTCGTGGCCGCCACCAATGCGAGCCAGTTGCACTACACCAAGACGCAGCGGGTCCGAACCAAGTTGTGGTGGCTCTTCGCCCTGCCATCTTCCTGATGGCGTCCCGCAAGCCCGGCAACCTGGGGTAACATGGGGGCGAGGTCATCATCCGATGGCCCGCCCGCTTCGTCCGGAATGTGAGGCCGCCCCCATGCCAGCTGCTGAACCGTCTCTCTACGCGCGCCGCCGAGCCAACTTCATGAAGGAGATGAAGAACGGCGCCGCCCTGTTTTTCAATGCGCCGCCGAGAATTCGCTCGCGAGACACCGACCACCGCTATCGCCCGGACAGCGACTTTTTCTATTTAACAGGCTTTCGAGAGGCCGGTTCGGCGCTGTTGCTGCTGCCTGGTCACCCCGAGCACCAGAGCGTGCTCTTCGTGCAACCACGTAATCCGGAACTGGAAACGTGGCATGGCCGCAGGCTGGGGGTGGAGGCGGCGCCTGCCGCGCTCCAGGTGGACCAGGCCTATTCCTTCGATGATCTCGAACAGGTATTGCAAAAGTACCTGACAGGCGTACCGACCCTGTATTTTCAGTTGGGCACCTGGCGCGAACACGATGAGATCGTCCTGCGCCTGCTTCCACGCCTGGGCAACCGGCACGTTCATCCGCCTGAGACGCTGGTGTCGCCGGGGGCGATCGTGCACGAGATGCGCTTGCGCAAGGATGCCAGCGAGATTGCCCTGATGAAGCGGGCCGCCGAAGTCACCGCCGTGGGTTACCAGGAGGCGCTCGCCCACATTCGCCCGGGTGGCTGGGAATATGAGGTCCAGGCGGCCCTGGAGTTCGCGTACCGACGCCTGGGTGGGGAGGGCTCCGCCTACACGCCGATCGTGGCGGCCGGCGACAACGCGACCATTCTGCACTACAACGAAAATGATCAGCCCCTGCAGGACGGACAGCTCTTGCTGATCGATTCGGGGGCGGAGTTTGGCTATTATGCCTGCGATGTCAGCCGCACGTACCCCGTCGGCGGGCGCTTCTCCCAGGCCCAACGGGCCGTCTACGAACTCGTTCTGAAAGCTCAGACGGAAGCAATCGCCTGGGTGCGCGTGGGGGAGCACGTCAAGGCCTACCACGAACATGCCGTCAGGGTTTTGACAGCCGGCATGGTCGAGTTGGGCTGGCTGACAGGCGACCTGGAGGAACTCATTCAGCGTGAGGCCTACAAGCGCTTTTACATGCACGGCACCGGCCACTACCTGGGCCTCGACACGCACGATGTAGGCCCTTACAGGCTGGAAGAGGATTGGCGCCCGATCGAACCGGGCATGGTCTTCACCGTCGAACCCGGATTGTACGTCCCGCACGGAATGCCTGGAATCGATCCGGCTTTCTGGGGCATCGGCGTGCGGATCGAAGATGATATCTGGGTCGACCAGGCCGGGTGCCCACACAACCTGACAGCCGCCATTCCCAAGTCGGTAGACGAGGTGGAGGGCGCCTTGCAAGGGACGAGAAGCGGCGTCCTGCAAGCCACGAATTAACATAACGTTAGGCGTCGAAAACTTGGGGCGACGGGCCGGCCTACACCGGCCAATCGGCTCACCCTGTCTCTTTGGCGTTCAGAATCGGCGAAGTGCAGCCGGCGGGACGTGGTATCAAGTGCAGGTCCGGCCCTGAAATCGTCCACCGAGAGACGCCCTTGTGCTTGTCCTGAACCGTCGTCGCTTCCTGTCGGCCTGCGCGGCAAGCGCGCTGGGAATGACCTTGCCACTTCCCCGCCTCGCCGAGGCAAGACCCTCCGAGCGAGGCGAAGGCGTCATCCGATTTGCGCATGTCACGGATCTGCACTTCACGCGTCGGGTCCAACCACGCTATCCCGAGAGCCATCGTCAAGTCGGACGCGCCGTGTTCGAGCTGAACGCCCAAGACCTGGATTTCGTCTTGTTCACCGGAGACATGTTCCATTTCCCCGAGGACCTGTCCGAGGAGGCGGAGGCCTTGCGGGACCTCCTGCGCTGCCTGAGGCATCCATACTACTGTCTGTTCGGCAATCACGACGTGGAAGGGAACGGATTGCGGGAGCGCAAGCGATTTTTGATTCGCCAGCTGGGCGATGGAGGCCTCGCCCAGGGGGAAGGCTGGTACACCTTCAGTCCCACCGCCGGAATCCGCTTCGTCGCCATCGATACGACGGATACCGATGGCGACGCTTACAGCGGCTGGGCGGGCTTTCTGGGTCCGAGACAAAAAACTTGGCTTCAAGCGACCATTCAGCGCCATCGGGACGAGGCCCTGATCCTGGCCATGCATCACCCCCCCCTGATGCCGTATCCATTTCTCGATCGCCTGCGCTTCAATGCCGCAGACAGTGTATGGCTATCCCATCTCGTGGCGACCCATCCGCAGATTCAACTCGTCTTGGCCGGTCATTATCATTTCGCGGCGTGTGATGCGCTCCGCCACGCCGCCGTGCTGATAGGCCCCTCACTGGTCGAATATCCGCATGCCTATCGCGTGTTCGAACTCGGAAGCCCAGGTCCCGACGGCCGGGCCTGGCTGCAGTACCAATGGCACCGTCTGGCGCGAACGGAAGCGTTCACACCTGACCTGGCCACAAGCCGTGCCGCGTTGCGCGGCCTCGGGCTACAGGGACTGAGCTATGGACACTCCGGAGGGCGCTGGTTGAAAATTCCGGGGTAGGCGTTGCGTCGCGGGGGAGAGTGGGCTGAGTCGGGTACATGGCTGGCAGCCCCCCGCGAGAGGAGACAGGCAGGTCTCGTGCCCTCATTCGAGCGCTCCGTGACGGTCACCGCGTCGGTTGACCAGGCCTACCAATGGTGGGCTCGCGTCGAAAACATCGCCAGTCTGGTACCGGGCCTGAAACAGCTGACCCGCACCGGTCCCTTTACGTCGAGCTGGTGCGTCGAGTGGGCCCCCGGCCAGGAAGGAACCTGGGACACCTCCATTGTCCAGGACCTGCCCCAGCGCCTGGTGGCCTGGGAGAGCCGCTCGGGCCCCTGGCCCAACCGAGGCCGCGTCGAGTTCGAAGCCCTCTCCAGTGAACGCACCCGGGTCACCCTGTCGCTCGAGGAGGAACCCGAGCATCCGACCGGAGACACCACCCCGACCCTCTACGGCGGAATCGATGCCGCCTTGATGCGCTTCGGAGAGGCCATGGCGGTCGCGGAGCAGCTACCCGCCGCACCCGAGCAATCCGGCTATCAGGCCCTCTTTCTCAAGAGTGCTGCCGCCACGGGGGGCGCGCTGACCACGCTGGCCCTGGCGTGGAGTCTGGTGGCCCTGATCGAGGTTTGGGTGGTCGTGGTGGGCGCCCTGTTGGTGGCCGCGGCGCTGGGGCCGGCCGTGCAATGGCTCATGCACTCCAAGCTGCACCGTGCCGGTGCCGTCGGTGTGACCTTCATCGCCGTCACGGCGGCCATCACGGTGTTGTCGATGCTCTTGATTCCGCAGGTGATGACCCAAGGCCAGGACCTGGCCGCCAGCCTGCCTGGCTATGTGGACCGGGCCCAAGAGCATCTGACGCAGCTACACGCGCGCCATCGACTCGTGCCGGACGGAAGCCGCCTGATGGGCTATGTCGCGGAGACAGGCTCCCAGGTATTGGCCAATGCGTTCAATATGACAGGCAAATTCGTCTGGCTGATCATTGTGCTGCTGTCGATCTTGTTTCTGGCCTTCTTCATTCTGCTGGACGGTCGCCTGCTGCAAGAGGCGCTGGTGCGTTGGATTCCACTGAAGCGAAAAGACCACGTCCCGGCCTTGCTGCACATGGTTGAACAGCGCGTGGGCCGATTCATGGCCGGACTGGCACTGATCTGTGCCGTCGCAGGTCTGCTCACGTGGGGGGCACTGGCCTGGCTCGGACTCCCTTATGCCTTGCTGGTCGGCGCCGTCACGGCGTTGCTACAGGCCATCCCCTTCGTGGGTCCCTTGATCGGGGGAGCCCTGGCGGGCCTGATCGGCCTGTCCAAATCAGGCAGCCTGGCCCTCTGGACGGTGGTGGTTTACGCTGCCATTCAGCAACTGATTGGCCAGGTTCTGTTTCCCTGGATCATGGGGCGTAGCATTGGAATGCACCCTGCCTGGGTCGCCGTGGTGCTGCTGGTGGGCGGAACGCTCTATGGCCTCACGGGGGCATTCCTGAGCATTCCGGTGGCGATCGCCGTCTCCATCATCCTGGAATGCTACTACCTGCCGTGGGCGGAAGCGAAATCAGGGGATGAAGTGGAGCGCCAGGAAAGCCGCGCCCTCTGAGCGCTCAGGGACTCCCGGCACCAACGGGCTCCGGGGACTCCGGGGCCGTCACCGGTTCAGGCAGCATATTGGGCCACCAGTTCCATTTGCCGAGCAAAGCCATGAAGCTCGGCACCAGCATGATCCGGATGATCAGGGCATCCAACACGATGGCGACCGAAAGGCCGAAGCCCAGCATCTTGGTAAGCACCACAGACGCCGCGATGAACGCTCCGAATACGAGCAACATGATCAGGGCCGCGTTGGTGATGATGCCGCCAGTGGCGGCCAGGCCAGTGGCGACAGCCCGTTCGTTGTCCCCGTGCTTCATGTATTCCTCCTGGATCCGACTCAGCAGAAAGACCTCATAGTCCATCGAAAGGCCAAACACCAGACAGAACACGATGATGGGAATGGGAACCAGTATGTTTCCGGGCGGGTCCGGATACCCCACCAGCCAGCTGCCGTACCCGTGCTGGAACACCAGCACCAAGGCCCCGAAACTCGCCGCCGTGGAGAGGGTGTTCATCGCCAGTGCCTTGAGCGGCAAAACGAGCGACTGAAACGACCAGGCCAGCAAGACAAAGGTCACGGCAAAGACCAACGAGACCACCTTGCCGAAGTTGGAGAGGATGGCACGCTCGAAATCATTGTTGACGGCCGCCGGCCCGCCAATCGCCACCTCAAAGCCCTCAAAACCCGCCACTTGAGACCAGTCGCGATCCTTCAATCGACGAACAAAATCTTTGATGTCCGCATAGGCGGCGTCATTGCGTGGAACCAGCTGGACCAAGGTGCCAGAGGCGTCCTCACTTAGCAGCAAGGACACCGCATCCGGGAACCGATCCCGAACGGCCCTGGTGTCGCCGCCGAAGAACATCTGGCTCATCAACATCAGCCGCCCCGCATAGGGCACGATCGAACGAACTTCCTCGAGCACCGGCTCCTGGCGAAACTCCCGAACCACCGTGGCGATCGCCTTCAACGAGCGGGCATCGGTGATGGGTCGCCCATCCGTGCGACGCAACAAAAACTGAATCGGGTAAACTTCCCCGGCCTGTCCCATCGCTTCCATGCTGCGCAATCCCTGGCCTGCATCCATATAGGTGGGCAGAAACTTGGAGCTGAACTGGCCAAACTCCACCGTGAACGAGGGCAAGGACAGCAGGATCATCAGGGCACTGCCGCCAACGAGAAAGCGCAGCGGGTGTCGCATCACATGCCGGGCCCAGCGGAGCCACATCGCCTGGTGGTCCAAACGCTGTGAGACCCAGCGAGAAAATCCGGAAGGCCAATCGATCCGAGGCCCCAGAATGCCCAGCAGCGCTGGTACAAGCGTCAACGAAAGGGACACCGCCGAAAGCACCGTCAGGGAGCCAGCCATGCCGAGCGAGGTCGTGTCGATCAGGTCCGGAATGAACAAGGCCAGGAAACCGATCATCACGGTCAACCCTGAAAATAGAACGGCCACCCCGGAGGTCCCCATCGTCTCGGCGACGGCGGCCTCAACGGGATTGTCCGCTTCCGCGTGGGTCGCGAGGGCCTCCCTGAAGCGTGTCACCATGATCAGGGCGTAATCGATGCCAATGCCCAGCCCCACCATGGCCGTGATGTTCTGGGCCATGGAAGACAGATTCATCCCTTGTCCCACGACATACAGGAGCCCCAAGGTGACCACCGAGGCCAAGGCACCGAGCAACACGGGGATACCGGCGGCGGCAACCGCCCCGAACGCAAACAGCAAAAACAGCAGGGCCACCGGCAAGATGCGTCGCTCGGCCGTGGTGGTGTCCTGCGCGATCATGCGCGTGGCGTCGTAACCAATCGGAATCTGGCCCGTGACGTGGGACTCGAGGCTTGGAAGCCTGCTCCTCCAGCGGGCCACCACGGCAGCCGCCTCGGTCCGCACCACAGGAACCCGTTGCTCGGCGGCCAGAAAATTCTCTGCATCGATCCCCACCACCAGGAAGGTGCGGACGCCATCCGCACTCTTGAAGCGAGGGTCCTGGTTGTCCAACCAGCTGACCGTGCGGGTGACGAAGGGCTTCGCCGCAAGCAAGCGCTGAAGCTCCGCCAGCATCGTCCGGTAGTCGCGGTCCTCCACGGAATGTCCCGGTGCCGCCAGGGTGACGATGAACGGAAACTGATACGGGCTCTTGAACTCCGTTCGCAACCACTCCTGGGCTTTGGCCGAGGAACTGTTGGGAATGCCGGCTGCACTGCCGCGCAAGACGTCCGGCGCCCGAGCGGCCCCGAAGGTGGCCACTGCAACCAGCAGTACCCAAGCCACGATGACGGCCCAACGCTGCCGGTACAGCCAGGCGCCAAAACGGTGAAACAATAATCCGGTGGAATGGCTGCCCCGGTGCAAGCGCCTGACCTCCGAGCCGCACGATGGCGACGGAAGCCCTATTTTACCATAGCCAGCAACCGGCAGTCGTCTGGAATCAAGGGATTCGCGTCACGTTCCCAACACCCGCGCCACGTAACGCTGGGTTTCGGGAAAGGGAGGAACCCCACCAAACCGTTGAACAGAACCTGGTCCTGCGTTGTAAGCGGCCACGGCGCGTACCAGGTCCCCCTCGAACATCCCGATCATCCGAGCCAGATACTTCACGCCCCCCTCGAGGTTCTGCGCCGGGTCGTAAGGGTCCGACACGCCCAGTTCCGCCGCAGTTTGAGGCATCAACTGCATGAGCCCTTGCGCACCGGCCGGGCTTGTGGCCATTGGATTGCCTGCCGATTCTGCCCGCATGACGTTGGTCACGAGCCAGGCCGGCACCCCGTGGCGCTGAGACAGGGTTTCAATCAACCCACGGTAAGGGCCGCCGTGCCCCCCCTCAATGGCTGCACCACGCGAGCCTGCAGGCTCAGCGGAGAGCACTCGCTCAGGCTGAGAGGGCGTCAGATTCCAGGCCATGTCCGCAACCGTCGACCCCGCGGAGGGTCCCCACGAGAATGGAGGCGACACGACCGCGTTCGCGACAGTGGGCAGGGCCTCGCCATTGGGCATCGCCACGAGCCCTTGAGCCGCACCAACCTGCCGCTTGGCAGGCGATTCGCCGGCCAAGGCGTGCCCTTGGGAACCGCCGAGGGCCTCGCGCAAGACCGCTTCGAAACTGGCCTCGAATCGGGCATCGAGCGAGGCAAACACCTGGGCCGCCTCATCTGCCCGGCCCCCAAAGCCAACGCTCAAGGCCTGTTCCGCCTGTTGCAAAGGCCGTATCGGTCCACCGGTCAAGCCAAGCACCAGCAAGCTCCCCCCTTCATCGTGACGCTCCGATCCCCTGGGCTGCCACCGCTGGCCCCAAGCCACACGACCACGCTGCCGAACTGCCTACAGGTTAACGAGCGGTCAGCCACGGCGCGGGGGCGTGGGTCACATAACGCATGAATACCCGAAATCAGGCTGTCCTCCCCCTTCGGACCGAGCGCCACACGAGCGTCTCGGGGGCACCGACGAGGCACTGGCCGGTCACACCAGCGACTGTTCAATCAAGTTTTTTAGCGGGATATCACCCACGCACCGGGAGAGATGGCCAGGGTCTCGTGGAGCGGGTCTACGCGCAAGATCCGCGGTCGGTCGGGAGAGAGCAGCACAAACTCGGTCCGCGCCGTGGTGATGGCCATGTGGTAAATGCGTGGACGCCCCGCCGTGCTCAAGACGAGGGGCAGTCGAAATGAGAAGGGCTCACCGGCCTGGCTGATCAGGCCTTGCAGGGCCCACAGGCGTCCCTGACGTTTGAGTTGCACCTGGGATATCTGGACCTCCGGCCGGTCGGCCCGGGTCAGCCACTGCCGAAGAAAGGGGCCCCAATCCCCCTTGCGCTGCTTTGAACAGGCCGCCACCAAGGTGTCGAGGGAGCGCAGGTCAACGCGGTCGGAGGGGCCTGCCCGCCACGCCTGAACGGCCCGCTGGAAGGGCACTTCCCCCAGTTCAGTGCGTAACATGTGAAATATCAGCATGCCCCTGTCCGCCACCAGGCGCTGCCAGGTGTCCACACCATGGGTCGGCTTGACATCGCGAATGGCAGGCGTCTCCTCCGTGACCGGCGCCGCCACCTCGCGTCGATACGCCGCCAGAAGTTGTTCACGAAAGGCCGCCTTGCCCCATCGATGCTCACTATAAATGGCGGCGAGGTAAGCCGCTAAGCCATCTGTGAGCCATCCTCGTTCCCCAGCGGTTCCAAGAACGGACAGGGGAGCCAACATGGCGCGGGTCATCGCCGGCGCCAGTTGAGCCTGCCGAACCTCCTCATACTCGAAGGCGGAGGCCGGCAAGGCAAGCGTCTGCCCCACAAGCCCAACTTCGGAAGCGGCGGTCTCCCAGAAGGTCCAAGGGGCGCCATCAGGCAGATTGAGCCAATCCATCAGAAATCCCGCGATCGCCTCCCCCTCGCGCGCCACCAGCGCCGCTCCGGGCTCGTGCCCCGCTCGCGCATACACCTCGAGAGACACCCCCTGGTCACGCCGCTCCTGGTGGGCCCAATCGCCCAGCAGTAAACCGGCCTCTGAGGAGGTGACGACCTGCTGGAAGCGGTGAAGCCAACCATCGCGAAAGTGCTCGGAGGTCCGACTGCTCCCGGGCGCCAGAGCGAGCCAGGTCGGCGGCAGCATGACCTGCCATTCCAGCCGCTCGGATGCAAGCCCCCCCAGCGGGCGAGGCCACCAAGCCTGGGCCGCGGGGAGTTGCAAGACCCGGTCGGGAACGAATCCCGACTGCAGGGAAGCCAACGCACCTTCCCAGGACAGGACGACCTCCGTTTCCCCCTCGGGCCATTCCAGAAAGACCGTGTCTTCAAGCTGGCGGAACGATAGGCGGCGCTCGCCGCACATGACCGAGGTGACCCGCAGGGCCGGGTCCAGGGAGAAGTAGACACCCCGTTCGGCCGCCATTTGCCTGGCCTCGAAGTGGGCCTGGCCCCGCAAGCGCCCCGCCTCGCGCAGGTCGAACAAGGCGGAAATCGGTTTCACGATGAGGTCAGGGCGATCGCGCTGCAATTCTCCTGCAGCCAGCCACACCGCCCCTCGCCGTCGCGCCACCAGCGGAAAGGCCCGTTGCCGAAGGGTGCCGTCACTCGCCTCCACGCCCAGCGTGAGCAAGCCCCCCATCGCATCCCCGCGCACATAGAAGGGCTCGAAGCGAGCCGCCCAGCTCCGGGGAGCCCAGTGCCCCCGTCGCATCTCCTGCCACAGCGTGGAGAGCCAGTCTGCGAGTGGTCCCGCCTCAGGGACCACCACGCGCACGCGCGCAGCCTCGCCACTCGCGCAGGCATCCCGCACGAGAGTGGCAAAGGCGTCAGCGGCCTGGCGCTCATCGACTTGAGCGGAGACTGCGCCTGCCCAAGCTGCCTCAAAAGGGGTGAGACAAGCGGCGGCCAAGAGCGTCATCCGCCAGAGCATCGCGCGCGCCACCATCAGCGTTGCGCGTCTTCGACCTGCTCATACAGGTGAACCGAGCGCTGCAGCTCCGAGAGTGCCTTCTCTCGATGCCCCTGGGCAAGGTACGAACGAGCCAGCAAGGCGTGCCCCTGGGGCGTGTCCTTCAACTGGAGGTGTCTGAGCGCGTAGTCCACCGAGCGGTCGAGCCACTTCATGGCAAAGCAAGCCTGGCCCAGGTCATAGTAAACCTGAGCCAGGGAGCGGCCTGAATTGAGCCGCACCACCCCTTCCAGGACCCAAATGGCTTCCGGATGACGCCCCATGCGAAGCAGCGCGTGCCCCCACAACGCTTGCACATCAGCATTCCGATTGTCGATCTTGTAGGCCTTTTCAGCGGTTGCCGCCGTTTGCGCCCAACGTTTCAGGCGAGCGAACAGATTGGCGAGTTGATACAAGGCCTCCACGTGATGGGGGTCGGCCTGAATGGCAATCTGGTATTCCCGGATGGCCGCATCCACCTGGCCCTCCGCAGACAATTGCTGGGCGCGCTCCAACAGGTCGCCTGATCGCCGGGTCGCCCCTGGGCGATTGTTGGCAGGCTCGACCCACTCCTCGGCCCGTGCGGCTGGCGCGATCACGAGTCCGACCATCAAACCCAAAAGCAGGGCAGTCAGGCGCTCACGTCCACCATTCCTGTTCAAGCGTCGCCTCCCGAGCCTCCGGGGCTCAATCCACCACGTAACCCAAGCGCTTGAGTTGGAGCTTTTCCCGCCGCCAATTCTTCAGCACTTTGACCCACAGGCCCAGATAGACCGGTGCGCCGAGTTGACGTTCAATCTGAGCGCGTGCAGCTTGCCCCACCTGCTTCAAGCGGCTACCCCCATCGCCGATCACGATGCCTTTCTGGCTTTCACGTTCGACAAAAATGGTCGCTTCGATCCGCACCGGCGTCGCCGATTCATCGAACGTGTCGATGTACACGGCCACGCTGTGCGGGATCTCGTCCCCGGTGGCACGCAGGAGCTGCTCTCGGACCAGCTCGCCAGCCAGGGTGCGCAGGGTCTGATCCGTCGGTACATCGTCCTCGAAATAACGGGGCCCGATGGGCAAGTGCGAGACGATCGCCTGCACCAGCGACTGGGTGTTGCGCCCCGTGCGGGCCGAGAGGGGAACCACGGCCACATGATCACCAAGCGCGCGATAGCTCGCAAAGATCCGTTCAGGCACCTGACGCACCCGGTCGACCTTGTTGAGCGCCAGGATGACGGGAACCTGAGACTTCGCCAGCAAATCAGCCACAAAGGCGTCACCCTTGCCAGCCGGCTCCTGAGCATCGACGAGAAACACGCGCAGGTCCACCTGGGACAAGGCTTCCGTCGCCGCCCGGACAATCGTCTCTCCCAGAAGGTGATGAGGTTTGTGGATGCCTGGCGTGTCGACCAGCACGATCTGGCTGTCCGGCGCGGACACCACCCCCTGGATGGTGTGTCGCGTCGTCTGAGGGCGATCGCTGGTGATGGCGATTTTCTGACCCACCAGGCGGTTGATCAACGTGCTCTTGCCCACGTTGGGTCGACCCACGATGGCCACAAAGCCACTCCGAAAGGTACTGGTTGGTTCCGTCATCACGCCTGCAATCGATGCACGTCGAAACTGTGGGGCAACAGGTCCCGCAACGGCAACACCCGCGGCCCGTCCAGGTCGCGCAAGACCACCAACAGCTCAGGGTTGAATTCCGCCAGCACCTGACGACACGCCCCGCAGGGCCAGCAAGGCTCTCGGTGCGCAGGGTGGTCGGGTGTCACACCCTGGACGATCGCAATCGCGCGAAGGTCGCGGCTGCCTGCCACGACTGCCGCGCAAATGGCGGAACGCTCCGCACAGATGGCCAGGCCGTAGGAGACATTTTCCACGTTGCAACCGCGAAAGACCGTCCCATCTGCGGCGAGCAAGGCGGCCCCGACCTGGAAGCGAGAATAAGGGCAGTAGGCATTTTGAGCCCCGAGGTCCGCCTCGGCCAGCAACGCGATGGGATCAAACGTCATGCCTGCACGCCCACTTCGATTGAACGCGCGCCCGTCCGCCTCTCTCGCGCCGCCTGGATCAAGCCATGAAAAAGCGGATGAGAGTGCGTGGGGCGTGACTTGAATTCCGGGTGGAACTGGCACGCAATGAAGAACGGATGGGTCGGCACTTCCACCATCTCCACCAGGCGACCATCTGGAGAGGTACCGGAGATCACGAGACCCGCCTTTTCCAGTCTCTCCCGATACACATTGTTCACCTCGTAACGGTGGCGATGTCGCTCCGACACCTCCGCCACGCCATACAGCGACGCGGCCAGCGTACCAGGCACGATGTGACAAGGCTGTGCGCCAAGGCGCATGGTGCCCCCCAGATCGGCCAGGTTTTTCTGTTCCGGCAGCAGGTCGATCACCGGGTACGGCGTGCCGGGGTCGATCTCGGTGGAATTGGCACCGCCGAAGCCAGCCTGGGAGCGGGCAAACTCGATCACGACACACTGCATGCCCAGGCACAAGCCCAGAAACGGCACGCCGTGTTCCCTCGCCCAGGCCACCGCCTTGATCTTGCCTTCGACGCCCCGTCCCCCGAATCCTCCGGGGACCACCACGGCATCGACGTCAGCCAGGTGCTTGTCAGGCCCATCCGGTTCCACCTGTTCATCCGCATGAACCCATTTGATGTCCACTTCTACCCCTTGGGCCGCGCCCGCCAGGCGCAGGGACTCGATGACGGACAGGTAAGCATCGGAGAGCGCCACATACTTGCCCACGATGGCGACACGCACGGAGAGGGCAGGCTTGCGAAGACGCTCGAGGAACTCGTCCCAGCCGTCCCGCGAGGGCGCCGTCGCCTTGCCGGCCAGGCCCAGGCGTTGAATCACCTGGTGCGCCAGACCTTCCCGTTCAAGCATCCCGGGCACGTCATAGATGTGCTTCGCGTCCCGACAGGCGATCACGGCCTCACGATCGATGTCGCAGAGCAAGGACAGCTTTTCCCGCATCGAATCAGGAAAGCCTTTTTCAGTTCGGCAGACCAACACGTCCGGGGTGATCCCGATGCTGCGCAATTCCTTGACTGAATGTTGCGTGGGCTTGGTTTTGTGCTCACCGGCCGATTTGATGTACGGCACCAGGGTCACGTGCAGGTACAGCACGTTCTCTTTCCCGGCGTCCTTCCGAAACTGACGTATCGCCTCGAGAAACGGCAAGCTTTCAATGTCACCGACCGTGCCGCCAATCTCGACGATGACCACGTCCGCGCCGGAATGATTGGCCGCCCGATGCACCGCATCCTTGATCTCGTTGGTGATGTGCGGAACCACCTGCACCGTGCCACTCAGGTAGTCTCCCCGACGCTCCTTGTTCAGGACATTCCAGTAAATGCGCCCAGCCGTGATGTTATTCTCCCGGCTCAAATTGGTGTCGGTGAACCGCTCATAGTGACCGAGGTCAAGGTCCGTCTCGGCGCCATCTTCCGTCACGAAGACCTCGCCATGCTGGTAAGGGCTCATGGTCCCCGGATCGATGTTGATGTAAGGGTCCAGCTTCTGAATGCTGACGCTCAACCCCCGGACCGTCAAAAGACGCCCCAGCGACGAGGCCACGATGCCCTTCCCGATCGAGGAGACGACGCCACCCGTGATGAATACGAATTTACTGGCCACAAGAACCTACTGTTCAAGACGCGCGTGAGTGAGGCAGGTGCTCGACATCATGCAGGAAATCAGGCGCCACGGCGAGCCGTTTCCTCCGCCACATCGAACGGCAGCTCAAGTGGCGCCGTCTGACGACGCCAGATCCGGATGCGGGCAGCCCGGCGATGGTCCACTTCCTCGATCCGCAGGCGCACCCCATCCCAACTCACCTCTTCCCCGAGCGCGGGGGCGCGGCCAAGTAGACCGACGACGAATCCGCCAATGGTGTCAAAGTCATCGGTCGGAAGCTGAACTCCGAGTTTATCCGAGACGTCATCGATGTTGGCGCGGCCATCCACAAACAAGGTGCCGTCACTCTCGACCTCGATCTCGGTCGGTTCTTCCGCATCGTATTCGTCTCGAATCTCGCCGACGATTTCCTCCAGAATGTCTTCGATCGTCACCAATCCCGCCGTCCCGCCAAACTCATCCAGGACGATGGCCAGGTGAACTTTTTCGGTGCGCATCAGTTTCAGCAGCTCGTCCACGCGCTTGCTCTCAGGCACGTGGAACGGTGGACGAACCAACTCGGCGGGAATGCCTTCCGGGCGATAATCACCCTGGAGAACCCCTAGCAGATCCTTGGCATACAGCAAGCCCACAATGTTGTCGCTGGAGTCCTGGTAGACCGGGATGCGGGAGTGCCCCTCGGTGATGGCCACCCGGACCGCCTCATCGAAACTGGCGTCGGACGGCAGGCAGACCATATCGATGCGCGGAACCATGATCTCTCTGGCCGTGGTATCGCGCAGTTCGATCACCGACTGAATCATCTCGGAGGCGTCTTGTTG
Source organism: Candidatus Sericytochromatia bacterium (assembly GCA_035285325.1). Taxonomy (NCBI): domain Bacteria; kingdom Bacillati; class Candidatus Sericytochromatia; species Candidatus Sericytochromatia bacterium. The sequence continues at coordinate 76,759 of JAYKJB010000063.1, read as the reverse complement.
CAGGCCACCTTGCTCCTGAACATCCGCGATCACCTGCCGCAACTCATCCTCCGTGACCAGCGGCAGCGACATCTCCCCCCGGGTCCCCGTCACGAAGTTGACGAGCCCCACGTAAGCGCGGGCAGAAGCTGTCAGGAACAACACCGGCAGATAGAGCAGACGGGTCACCCAGCGCAATGGTCTGGCCACGAGCAGGGCATAGCGTTCGGCGTTGCTGGCGGCTGCTGTTTTGGGAATGATCTCGGCGATCAGCACCACCAGCAGGGTCATCACCAGCGATGAGATGCCGACCGCGACCCAGGACAACCAAGGACGCCAGGGCGCAGGAAGCGAAAGGCCACCCGATACGCTGAGGTGAAACACCAGAAAGGCCATCACCGTGGAGGCCACGATGATCAAGGCGTTTTCAGCCAGCAGGATGGTGCCCACCAGCCGCTCACGGGCTTGAATCAGGCTCTGTAGGCGCTGAGCGTCGGGCTTGCCCTGCTCAGCCAGGGTTCGTACGCGCAGCTTGCTGAGCGCGATGATCGCAGCCTCAGAGGACGAGAAAAAGGCCGTTCCGATGATACAGAGGACGATGATCAGGGTGGCGGCCGTGATATCGAGACCGAAGAGGTGTAACGATCCCAAGTTCAATGCCGCCTGTGGACTGCCAGGGTCCATATCGCTCCTTCCGGGGTCGGGCGTCGCTTCAACCTGCTGCCGAGGGAATATGACACCACGCCCTCCCGGTTACCAATTGTAGCACAAACCCCCGCGAAGCCTGTGAAATCAGGCACGCGAGGGATGGGTGAAATCGCAGCGAAAGCCTGGGTTCAGGCTGCGGACATCCCACAGAGTTGATAAATTTCGTTGTCGTGCGCATCGGCGTGATTCACCAGGGTTTGCACCGCCGTGCGGAACTCGCTGTAATCAAGCTCGGCCGTGGGAAGATCGATCATGGCGAACACGGCTCCTCCCTCCATCACGCAAAACTTGGTCATCGGAATCAAGGCGTTCAGGCGCAGAAGCCGTTCATAAAGCGCGGGCTTGGCCTGCTCCGGCACCTGGGTGCAAACCGGGCTGCGGAAGGACACCCAACCCGGCTCATCGGCGGAGACAAACACGTCGTGGACCTGAAGGTCTCCGGGGAACGAGGTCCGCCAGAGCGTGTCGTCGATCCGTTCGAACGTCCAATCCAGCTCGATAAAGTATCGGTCGATGCGTTCCGCAACAGTGGCCACGAACAGGCTCCTTTCAAGCAGCTTTGCCATTCCCGCGAGGTCAAGCGCGATCATTCTAACCAAACTCAGCCATTGCAACAATGACACCACGAAAGACTCACGGGGGCAGGCCTGGTCGACGGCCGTGTCTGGGGCACGCATGGTCCAGAAGCAGCCAAGCTTGATCGGACGGGCAAAGCGGACAGGGCTTGGCACACAACGGACAGATGGATTGCCCACAGCACAGGCACGACTGGGCGTGGTGCCCACAGGCCCAGTGGCCACAGGCCAGCTTCACCAGACAAGACGCACAGGCGGCTGCCCCGCAGCTTTCACACAAGCGCAACTCCGCGCGACACCCCCACTGGTGGCAATCCTCACAACGGGCCGCACAGGCATCACAGGCCAGATGGCCTTCTCGACAGAGGGATAGACGCCCCGTTGGTTGGGCGCAGCGGGCGCAGGTCGGCCACCTCACCTCACCCGTCACCAGATTCTGCCAGATCGTCACCCCGACCTGCTGAAGCCCCTGCTGCGCTCGCCAGGAGTAACGCCTGCCGGGCACCTGCACCAGCGCGTATCCCAGCGGACGGATCTGCACCCGAAGTTGATGTCTTCGTGCCTCCTCCTGACGCCGCCGGGCCAGCTCGGCCAGCAGATCTTGCTGGTGTCGCGTCGTATCTTCCAGCGCGCTTTCGATGCTCTGGCCCCGACGGGGTCGAACGGGCACTTCCGAGGCCAGCTCAACAAAGTAACGCTGAAGCCGCTCGGACACGACGGCCAGGCGGGCTGCCGCCGCATCGGCCAGGGGGATGGCCAATCGTTCCGCGGCGGCGCGCGCGAGTTCTGCCGCCTCCGTCAGGTATCGCCCAGGCGCTTGCCCCGCCTGGGGCAAAATATCCCGCCAGGCGGCCTCGAACAGATCGGGGCAAGCGTCTGCCGCCACGAGCTGCCCCTCGCCGTCCAGAATGACCGTGTGAAGTTGCTCTTGAATCTCATCCGACAGGAAGGAAAACTTGAAGTCATAGAGGCCAAAATGCTGAGGTGCCGCGAGCTGGCCGAGAAATTCCGTGTCCTGCGCGCGAATCTCCAGAATCGGCTCAGGAAAATCCCCCGGCACCAACTCGCACACGGCAGCCCGTCCCCGGGCCCCCAGGAAACTGGATACCAGATGAAAAAGGCGCGACCCCGGGGCGACCAGTTCACCCGCGACATCCGCATTCGGCCTGGCGAGTAGCGTCAAACGCGGCACCGCGAAGGCCTCCTGCAAGGCGCCTACGAGGTCCACCTCGGCCACCCCGGGCTGAGTGTCGTGCCATGTCCCGCCCCAGGCGGTGAAAAAGGCCCGGGCAAACTGCCAGGCTTCGGGTTCTTCCATCAGGGCACCCCGGTGCTCTCAGCCACCCGACTGAGCGCCTCACCCGCCCGACAGATCTCGTCATAGCGCCCTCGGGCCCGCCGGACAGCCTCCCCCAGAGCCTCGACGCTGCGTGCAAAGTCCTGATCGTCCGACGACTGAGACCAAGCCTGTTGGAGCCACGCTTCGATGTGATGAACCCCCTCACTCTCCCCAAGGATCACATCCAGTTCCCCGACGACCAGTTCGAAGAGCCGGATTTTGGAGACCAGCAAGTCGAGCACGGCCGCTTCAATGGTCTCTTGATAGCAGAGGTTGATGATGGTGACGGGCCTGGTTTGCCCCAAGCGGTGCAGCCGCCCGATCCGTTGCTCGACCCGCATGGGATTCCAGGGAAGATCGAAATTGATCAGCGTCTGGCAAAACTGCAGGTTCAAGCCTTCCTGGCCACTCTCGGTGCTGATCATGACCCGCGCCGCCTCCCGAAATCTCGTCACGGCCGCTTGCCGAGCTGCCGCGTCCAGGCTGCCGTGAAACAGGACCACCTCGAGGCCACGTTTGGCGAGGTACTCTGCCAAAACCGTTTGAGAGCGTCGAAACTCCGTAAAAATCAGCACCTTGCCCGGGCAATGCGACTCCAGCAACTCCCCCACCGCCTCCAGTTTGCGGCTACCCAGCAGTTCGCTGGCTTGGGCCTGAAAATCTGCGAGCCTTGAGCGACTCGCCGGATCCAGGGTTGAGTCGGCTCTCAACTTGCCCAGGGTGGCCGCCACTGCCGCCGGCGTGCTGGTCAGCCCCCTCTGCAGCACCCCCAAGAGCAGCCTCAGTTGCCCCTGGCCAGGGTGAGCCGCCAGTTCCTGCCGAATGTAAGCCGTCAGTCCCAGATAGAGGCGTCTCTCCGCGGGTGGCATCTGCAAGTGATAGATCGCGGCTCGCCGTGGGGGCAAGCAAACGCCCACCGCACCACGCCGATGTCGCACCATCACGCTGGCCAGACGGGCACGCAGCACGTCTTCCTGCAGCGGCAGCCGCGGATCACTGGCATCCATGTGCCGGGCCTCGAACTCTCGTGGCGTGCCGAGCCCCCCCTCCACCAGCAGATTGACGAGGGCGTAGAGTTCGGTCAGATCGTTCATGACCGGCGTGGCCGTCAGTAGCAGCAAGAAACGCGTGTTGAGACGACTCACGAAGCGATGGGACTGCGTCGTGCGCGTCTTCAGTTTGTGGGCCTCGTCGACAATCACCAGATCGAACGCCTGGGCCAGCGCCGAGGCCTGGTGACGAGGCTGACGCGCCAGTTCGAGCGAAGCAATCAGACGGCCCTGGGTCCAGTCGTCCGGATGTTTGACCACGTGGAAGGTCTCATCGAACTTGAGACTGAGCTCCTCCTGCCACTGAAGGGTCAGCGAGGCCGGTGCGAGCACCAGCAGACGATGTGCCAAGCCCCTGACGACCAGTTCCTTGAGGACCAAACCAGCCTCGATGGTTTTGCCCAGTCCGACCTCATCCGCCAGCAGCGCCCTCCCGCGCATGTCCCGGAGCACACGCAGGGCTGCCTGGTGCTGATGGGGGTGCGGATCAATCCGACAGGCATCGAGACACACCAGGCGCTCGAACCCGGAGATCCGTTGGAGCTGTTCCAAGCGCCGCCGCAACAGGAAAACCTGGGTGGATTCGAGCGGCCAGTTTCCCCCCAACGGGACGGTCTCCACGCGCGGAGGCAGGACGCAGGCCTCAGCTTGCGCCGGCTCCGACGGCCTCACGCAGGCAGTCGCCAAGCCCACTCCCGAGGGAGGCCCTGTCAGCCCCCCCTGTCCCAGGCGCTGTACACTCCCTTCGCCGGACGCAGTCTGTGAGGCAGGCAGTTGAAGCCATTCGAATCGCTCCAGCAAGCGGCTCAATCTCCCAAGGGCCCTTCAATCGCCCAGATGGACGGCCCCGGCAACCCCAAGGCCACACTGGCCGGACGCGCATGGCGCGCGGCCCAGGTACGAATGGGCTGCAGTTCTTCGCTATGACGAGACAAGGGGACAATCGTCGTCAGGCCACGTTCCAGGTCCGCCGGCGTCACAGGTCGGGCAGCATCATAGGCCTCATACAGGGCATCGATCACGCCCTGCTCGAGTTCGGCCCCCGAATAACCCGAAGTGAGCTTCGCCAACCGCAGGAGCGCATCCTCGTCGACCGTGCGATGGCGCCGGGCCAGATGAAGCCTCAATATTTCGCGACGTTCCTCGGCATCCGGTAAGTCGACAAAGAAAATCTCGTCGAAACGCCCCTTCCGAAGAAGTTCTGGTGGGAGCCATTGAATCTGATTGGCCGTCGCCACCACAAAGACTGGTGCGGACTTCTCCTGTAACCAGGTCAGGAAGGTCCCCAGCACGCGACTGGCCGTGCCGCCATCCCCGCCGGTCGCTCCGAATCCCTTCTCGATCTCATCGACCCACAAGACCGCAGGGCTGAGGCCTTCAGCCATCTTCAGAGCGCGCCGGGTGTTTTCTTCGGACGCTCCCACCAAACCCGCCAGCAGGCGTCCCACATCAAGACGCAGCAAAGGCAAGCCCCACTGTGCCGCCACACACTTGGCAACCAGGCTCTTGCCGCATCCTGGCGCCCCCACGAGCAGCAAACCGCGAGGTTCCGGCAGGCCAAAATCGCGTGCGGGTCGGCCAAATGCCCGCCCGCGCTTGCGCAGCCACTCCTTGAGAAGTGACAAACCGCCCACCTCGTCCAGGGCTCCTTCCGGCTGTACGAATTCCAGCAAGCCGGTCTTCCGAACCACCTGCCTCTTTTCCTCGATGATGACGGAAATCACCCGTGCATCGAGCGCCCCGTGGCGCACCAGGGCGCGGGCCAATCCATTGGCGAATTCCCCGGCGGTCAGGCCGCGTGCCGCCCCGAGCAAGCGCTCCATCTCCAGATGATCGAGTTTCAAGGGGCGGCCAGCGAGATGCGCCGCCTGGCCCACCATCTCCTGAATCAAGCTGGCATCTGGTAACTCGAAATCGACAATGACCACGTCAGAGACCAGCTCAGCAGGAAGATTGACCACGGCCCCCAAGACCAGCAGAGACTTGGGCGTTTGCTTGAGCGCCTGGGCCAGTTCCCGTAACTTGCGAACCACCGTCGCGTTGGAGAAAAAGGGATGGAGGTCGCACAGGACGTAAATGCCGCGTCCCGAGGCCAATCGCACATATTCGAGCGCCGAGAGCGGGTCACGCGTGCCCGCATCGCCCCACCCCTGAACGCAGGACCAGCGATGAAGATCACGCCCCATCTGTTCCGCCAGCGCCCCCAGGGTTGCCAGGGCGCGCTCTTCCTCGGGCGTGACCAGATAAATCAGTGGATAGCGAGCGCGTATCAGCGTCTCCAGCTCAGACATCGCCACAGCGGCATCCTCGCCCACTATCCGGCTGGATAGAAACCACGGCCACTCCCCGGCTCAAGGATGCCCCCGCAAAGCCAGCTGCGCCGCACCGATGGCGCCCGCCATTTCGCCCAGACTCGCCAGCCGAACGCGGTCAACCTCGAACCCTCTTTGCCCTGATACGTCAGCCCGCTCCAAAGCCCGCTGAACCAGGGGCAGGTAGGTCGGCTGAGCGGCCACGCCCCCACCGAGGATGAACAGGTCCGGGTCCAGCAGACTGGAGACCGACACCAGCCCCTGCGCCAGATACCGCGCACTGTCCTCCAGGAGCCCCTGCATGACGGGATCCCCGTCGCTGGCAGCCTGAAAGACAGCAGGCGCAGCCCCCTCCCAGCCGGCGCGGGCCTCGCGAGCCAGGCGGGCGATCGCCGTTCCGGACGCATAAACCTCCAGGCACCCCGTCTGCCCACAATTGCAGGGCCATCCCCGCGCTTGAACGACCATATGCCCGAGTTCACCCCCACGCCAGCGCCCCCCTCGCCAGACCCGGCCGTCGAGGATCACCCCTCCCCCAACCCCGGTGCCGATGGTGACCATCACCACGCTTGCGACCCCCTGCGCTGCGCCACAGGCCCATTCGCCAAACGCCGCCGCATTCGCGTCGTTCTCCACCACGATGGGAAGCCCCAGACGTTCGCGCAGGACATCCGCCACCGGCGTGCCCGTCCAACCTTCGATGTTGGGAGAAGCATAGGCCACCACACCACGCGCCACATCGATTTGACCCGCGGCAGAGACCCCGACGCCTTGCAGGCCGGCCTGACCGAGGGGCGGCAACTCGCCGATGACCGCTTCAGCTGCCCGCTGCAGGGACTCCAGAACGGCTGCGGCGCCGGCCCGGGCGGGCGTTTCCGTGCGATGCGACACCTGCACCCGCCCGGTTTCATCCAGCGCGACGGCCAGGATCTTGGTACCACCGACGTCGAGACCGATGGCGAATTTCAAGACGAAACCTCCGCGGCAGTTCCAAGCGCGGCCACAAACCGCCGGGTGATGAGCTGAGGCCGGGTGATCGCGGAGCCCACCACCACCGTCCAGGCGCCCATGGCCAGCGCCCGCGAGGCTTGCTCAGGCGCCCAGATGCGTCCTTCCATGAAAACGGGTACCCGACACATCCTCAGCATGGCCTCCAACAGCGTCCAGTCTGGCTCGGACGGGACCGGCCCCCCCGTGTATCCCGACAAGGTGGGTGCCACCGCCGTGGCGCCCGCAGCCTCCGCCGCAAGGGCCTCCTCGAGCGTACTGACATCCGCCAGGACCGGACGACCCAGGTCACATTCAATCCAACGGATCAGGTCCTCGGCCGGCACCTCTCTGGCGCGCTGGGTCGCATCCACCGCCACGATATCGGCCCCCGCCTCCACCACCGCCCGGGCAGCTGCGCACGTGGGCGTGATGTAGACCCCCTCGCTCCCCTGTTTCCAGAGGCCGACCAAGGGGAGCGGGACGGCGGCGCGAATCGCCACGATGTCCGCCGGACTTTCCGCCCGGATCCCACACGCGCCACCAACCTCCGCGGCCCTGGCCATCGCCGCCATGTGCTGCGCCCCATGCAACGGCTCATCAGGCTGGGCCTGGCACGACACCAGCAGGCCCCCACGCAACCTGGCCAGCAGCTCAGACCGCTGCATCGAGACTCAAGCCGGGCACAGCCGAGGTGCGACAGCGAGACTGGAAGTCCACCAGCATGGCGATTTGCTCAGGCGTCGCGTAGTGCATCTCGACGAAGATCTCCCCGATGCGGGACTCCTTCCCTTCCTGAAAGCTCAGCGCAATTTCAAGGTGCTCCTCGCTGATGACACCCTTGGCCACCGCGAGTTCCCCCAACCGAAGCTTGCGACAATAATCCGCCAAGACCGCCTCGAGTCGGTCCAGGGTCACCACCCCTTCCCCGACCAACACCTCGGAGAGGCTGAAAAACAGACTGGCACGGGCACGCTCCAGCGCGCATTTCAACTGCTCAGCAGAAATGAGCCCCTGCGACCGCAGCAACTGGGCCACTAGCCGGTCCTTGGGCTCCAGGTCGAATAATTCGAGCATTTCCCCCCCCCGGTCCACCACGCAAGGCGCCCCCACACTATTCCACGCGTTTCGACTTTTTAACAGCGCGCGCGGTGGCCAGGGGAGTCAGGTCACCGTGGGCAGCTTCCAGAATCGGACGGAGAAACTGCCCGGTGATGCTTTCCGGCTGCCGTGCGACCTCCAAAGGTGTGCCACAAGCCACCAGGCGGCCTCCGCGATCGCCGCCTTCCGGCCCCAGGTCGACCAGATGGTCTGCCTGCTTGATGATATCGAGGTTGTGTTCGATCACCAGAACCGTGTTACCCGCATCCACCAGGCGATTGAGGACCTCGAGCAGCTTCTCCACATCGTAAAAACTCAGGCCCGTCGAGGGCTCATCCAGGATGTAGAGGGTCCGCCCGGTCGAGCGCCGCGAGAGTTGCTCCGCCAACTTCACGCGCTGGGCCTCGCCCCCGGACAAGGTCGTGGCCGGCTGGCCCAGTTGCAAGTATTCGAGACCGACATCGAACAGCGTCTGAAGCTTGGTGCGTGCCCTCGGCACGGCGGCAAAGAACTCCAGGGCCTGTTCAATCGTCAGTTCGAGCACCTCGGCAATGTTTTTGCCCTTGTAGCGAACCTCCAGCGTCTCACGATTGTAGCGTTTGCCCTTGCAGACATCACACGGAACGTGCACATCGGGCAGAAAATGCATCTCGATGACATTCACGCCCTCGCCCTTGCAAGCCTCGCAGCGCCCGCCTTTGACATTGAAGGAGAAACGACCTGGCAGATAGCCGCGCGCCTTGGCCTCCGTGGTCATGGCGAAGACCTCCCGCAACGGGTCGAACAGGCCCGTGTAGGTGGCGGGATTGGAGCGAGGTGTCCGCCCGATCGGCGATTGATCGATCACGATCACCTTGTCGACCTGTTCAAACCCTTCAATGCCGCCCAAACCCGCCGGCATGGGGACCGTCCCGTCCATACGAGCATTCAGTGCGCGCAGCAGAATGTCGTGCACCAGGGTGCTCTTGCCAGAACCCGACACCCCGGTCACACACACAAACTTGCCCAGAGGGAAGGCCACGTCGAATCCCGTCAGGTTGTTTTCCCGAGCGCCCGTCAGGGAGATGGCGAGACCATTCCCCTCCCGGTAACGGGTGGGGCAAACGATGCCGCGTTGGCCGGACAGATACTGCCCCGTCAGCGACTCTGGACAAGCCGCAATGTCGTCCAGCGTCCCTTGCGCCACGACCCGGCCGCCGTGAACCCCGGCCCGAGGTCCGATGTCCACCACGTGGTCCGCGGCGCGGATGGTGTCCTCATCGTGCTCCACCACGATCAAGGTATTCCCGAGATCTCTCAGCCGTTTCAGGGTGCCCAGCAAGCGGGCATTGTCACGCTGATGCAGTCCGATCGAAGGCTCATCCAGAATGTACAGAACCCCCTGCAACCCGCTACCGATCTGGGTGGCGAGTCGAATCCGCTGGGCCTCTCCCCCGGACAACGTGCTGGCAGCCCGATCAAGCGACAGATAGTCGAGCCCGACATCATTCAAAAAGCCCAGTCGTGCGACCACTTCCTTCAAAATCTGCTGGGCAATCAGCCGCTGGCGTGGTGTCAGATCGAGCGTGCCAAAAAAGGGCAGGGCTTCGCGAATACTCAGCGCAGTCACATCCGCAATCGAGGCGTCGTTGAGCTTGACTGCGAGCGCCTCAGGACGAAGCCGCGTGCCTCGACAATCCTCGCAAGGCGTCGAGGCCATGTAGACTTCCAGGTCCTGCTTGAATTTCTCACTGGTCGATTCCTGATACCGCCGCTGGAGACTGGACACCACGCCTTCAAATCGTGTCATATAGCCCATTCCAGTGTCCTGATACCAGCTGGACTCCTGGATGTGAAACCGTTGGTCCCCCGCGCCGTAGAGCAGAAGCTGACGAACCTCAGACGAGAGAGATCCCCACGGAACGTCTAGACTAAAGCCGATACCTCTGGCGACTGCACCGAGCAATTCGAGGTAGTAAGCATTGCCCGTTCGCGCCCAGGGAACGATGGCACCCTCGCGAAGGGTTTTCCGCGGGTCCGGGACCAACAATGCGGGGGAAAATTCTCTGCGCGCACCGAGGCCGTGACAGGTCTGGCAAGCGCCGAATGGACTGTTGAAGGAAAAGAGCCGAGGCGCCACCTCCTCCACGCTGGTTCCACAGTCGGAGCAAGCAAAGTGTTCGGAAAAAACCTGTTCAGGGCGTTCCTCAGGATGTTCCCGGGTCCCCAAGCCTTGCACCGCAACCAGCCCCCGACCGTGCTTGAGCGCCGTCGCCAGCGAATCAGCAAGTCGTGAGGCCTGATCAGGCCGCACCACCAGACGGTCCACGACAATGGCGATGTCGTGGGCCTTATTTTTCTCGAGTGCGGGCAATTCCGCCAAATCAAAGACGGCCCCATCCACCCGCACGCGGACGAATCCATCCTTGCGAACCTGTTCCAGCAGCTTGTCGTGGGTTCCCTTCTTTCCTCGGACCAAGGGAGCAAGGACCTGGATTCTGCACCCCTGGGGCATCGCAAGAACCTGATCGACGATCTGTTCCACCGTTTGCGGATTGATGGCCTGTCCACAACGGTGGCAATGGGGAATGCCGACCCGAGCAAACAGCAGGCGAAGATAGTCGTAGACCTCGGTCACCGTTCCGACGGTTGAACGAGGATTGTGACTGGTGGACTTCTGGTCGATCGAAATGGCGGGAGAAAGCCCCTCGATGTAGTCCACATCCGGTTTGTCGAGCTGCCCAAGAAACTGACGCGCGTAGGCCGACAGGCTCTCGACATAGCGCCGCTGACCTTCGGCGAAGATCGTATCGAAGGCAAGCGACGATTTGCCAGACCCGGACACTCCGGTAAACACCACCAGCTGGTCGCGGGGAATCCGCAGGTCGACATTTTTCAGGTTGTGTTCCCGCGCTCCCTTCACGAACAGGTGAGCGTGGTCGCCAGTTCTTACCACCAGACTTCCTCCAGCTGAGTCCCCATCCTGGCCAAACACGGAGTTTGCACTCGGACGCTGAGACGACACGTGAAGCGCACCAGCGTCAGGGATAGCCGCTCATAGCAACGCCTGGTGTGCCGCTTGGCCGAGTTGAACATTTTGAATCTCTCTGAGCAGGGGTGGCCCCAACAGCAGAACCCCCACCAATACGGCATTGATCGCGCTCACCAGCACCGCGGCGGCAGCGACGTCCTTTGCGATTTTCGCAAGCGGATGACGCCGATGGGTGTAAAGGTCCACCGCATTTTCAATGGCCGTGTTGATCATTTCCATGGTCACGACGAGGGAACTGACGACCGCGATCAAGGCCATATGGAAGGCGGGCAAACGCAGCCAAGCGCCCATGGCCATGGCCAGCACCCCCGCGACCACGTGAATTCGCATGTTGCGCTGGGTGCGCAGGCAAAAATAAATCCCCGACGCGGCGAACGTGAAACTGGCCAGTAGCGTGGCAGCCTTGAACCTCACGCACCAGCCGCCTTCCGGCGCCGGGAAGCCGGTTTCTGGGCTGGCGGGTCGTCCACGGAGATCGGTTCGGGAAAGCCTATCTGGGTCAGCAGTTCGGCCTGCCTCTGCCACATTCGGGTCTTGCGGGTCGGGGTGTCGTGATCCTCCCCGAGCAGATGAAGCAAGCCGTGTACCATCAGCAAGGCCAGTTCGGCATCGAGGCCGTGTCCACGGCGCGCAGCCTGTTCCGCGGCCACCTCGACAGCGACGACCACGTCGCCGAGCATCCGCCCGGGCATGGGCGAGGGCCAGGCCTCCTCGCCTTCCTCCAAGGAAAAAGCCAGCACATCGGTCGGCGCATCGACCCCGCGATAGTCTCGATTCAGGCTCTGAATCGCCTCGCGGCTGACCCAACTGAGGGACCACTCGTCCTCCGGAGAGAGGCCACACGCTTCGTGCAAGGCCTCCGCCAGAGACTGCCAGTGGGAGGCATCCAGCGCCATCCCCTGTTCGTCATTTAGACAGACCGGCAACCCTACGCCCCTTCAATTCCATCTCAATGCCCCCGCCCCGAAGTTCTCGGAAGACCTGGTCGGGATATTCGATGCGCTGGTGGAACAATCCCGAAAGAACCCGAATGAAGGCAGCAGAAATCTTGTCAATCTCTTTCAGCGTCAGCGGGGCTTCCGACAGTTCACCATCCGACAGGCGCTTCTCAACGATCTTGCGAACCATCGCCTCGATCTGTTCGGGAGTGGGGTGTTTCAGAGAGCGGCAGGAGGCCTCGACCCCGTCCGCCAACATCACAATGCCCGTTTCGCGAGTGCGTGGACGTGGCCCGGGGTACCTGAAATGCTCCTCCTGCACCTGCCGCTGTCCCTCAGCTTGCACCGCCTGGTGATAGAAGAAGGAGACCAGGCTGGTGCCGTGATGCGTCGCGATAAAGTCCTGAATGATGCCCGGAAGGTTGTGCTCGCGCGCCATGTCCAGGCCTTCCTTGACGTGCGCGGTGATGACCAGCGCCGACAACCGCGGCGAGATCCGGTCGTGCTGATTCGCCATTCCCAGTTGATTTTCCACGAAAAAATAGGGGCGTTTGGTCTTCCCGATGTCGTGATAGTAAGCCCCTACGCGCACCAGCAAGGCATCGGCCCCGATGGCCTCCGCAGCCGCCTCTGCCAGGTTCCCAACCAGGATCGAATGGTGGTAGGTGCCCGGAGCCTTCATCTGGAGTTCCCGCAACAGAGGTTGGCTGGGGCTGGCGAGCTCGAGCAGCTTGAAGGTGGTCGTGATGCCGAACAGGTCTTCCACCAGTGGCAGCACGCCCACCACCAGGATGGCGGACCCGAAGCCTGAACCGGCGGCCGATACGGCGTGCAGTCCCCAATCCTGCCAGGTGACGCCATCAAGGCTGAACAGGGCCGCCACGGACCACGCCGCCATCAAGGCGGCAATCCCGCCGGCGCGCACGACGTCGTAGCGCTGCTGCACGCGACTGACGGCATAAACCGCCACCATCAGCGCCATCACGGACACCAGGGTCGACGTTCCATCGTGCCCTGGGAACTGCACCAGAAACAGCGCCATCGGGAAACTGATCACCAGCGCCACGCGGCTGTTGACGAAAACCGTCAGCAGCATGCCGCACGCCACCAGCGGGCTGACGAAAGGATCCAACCGGAGCACACTGAAGGCCCAAGCCGCTGCCAGCGTTCCCACCACGACGAGCGTGATGAGATACAACTGACGGATAGAGGACACCACCGTGGCCTCGTACTGCCGCAAATAACCGACAATCAAAGCAAGAACGGTGCCAAGCACCATGACCAGGCCGCCCAGCGGCAACCAGTGGCCCTCGGCCAGGGCCGTGGCAAAGCGAGGCTGAGCCAAAACCAGCAAGAGAAGGCTCAATAGGCTGGCCACCAGGACATTGAGTGCCTGATGGGTCGACGGCTGCAGGGCCATCGACTGCACCCGAGGCGGCACCACACGCTGCGCCAGCGAGATCAGGCGATCCGTCATGCCTGCCGAGCCTCCCAGGCCCCATAGGCCGACACGATCCGCCGAACCAGGTCGTGCCGCACGACATCCTGTGCGCTGAACAGCACGAAGGCAATGTCCGGTAAACCGGCGAGAATCGACTGAACGTCCAGCAAGGCCGAACGCTTGCCCCGGGGTAGGTCGACCTGGGTGACATCCCCCGTGACCACCACCCGCGAGCCCGGTCCAATGCGTGTCAGAAACATCTTCATTTGCTCTGGCGTGGTATTTTGCGCTTCGTCAAGGATGATGAATGCATCAGCCAGCGTCCGACCACGCATGTACGCCAGAGGCGCCACCTCGATCATACCCCTCTCCAGATATCGGGTAACTTTCTCCCCGTCGAACATCTCATAGAGCGCGTCGTAGAGCGGGCGGAAATAGGGGTCGACCTTGGCCTGCAAGTCGCCAGGCAAGAAGCCCAGATTCTCCCCAGCCTCCACGGCAGGGCGGGTGAGGATGACACGCCCCACCCGCTTTTCCCTCAACCAGCGAGAGGCGAGCGCGACCGCCAAAAACGTCTTGCCAGTGCCAGCCGGCCCCAGGCCGAACGTCAGCGTGTGGGAGGTGACGGCGCGGACATAGTCCAGCTGCTGTAGCGTGCGCGCCCTGACAGGCTTCCCCCGCTGCGTGCGAGTCACCAGGCCCTCTTGCAGGTCATCCTCGGCGGCGGCCTCCTCATCCAGACCGCGAAGCTCGCCACGCAGGGTCTCAAGGGACAGAATCTCGTGCTCCGACGCGAGCGGAATCAGACGCGTGAGCAGTTGTGCCGCCAGCCCAACCGCTTCCGACGGGCCGGTGCAAACCAGTCCGTCACCGGCCAGGCGCACGTGCACCCCCAGTGCGGAAGAGAGGAAACTCAGATTCTCATCCCGGTCCCCACAAAGCCAGCGTGCGGTGTAGGGATGCGGCAGGTTCAGGTTCTTTTCAGTTGGGGTGCTCGCAGACACAGGGAACTCCTGACGCCATCGGCCGAATTCGTCCCGCACGATGCGTCACGCAAGCTGGGGTACCGAATCAAAAAGGGCGCGACAGGACCAAAGCCCCGCCGCACCCAGAATTGGAACAAATTGGATGAGTCACAACCTAGCTGTGACGCTTCCGCGCAGCTTCCGACTTCTTCTTCCGACGGACGCTGGGCTTTTCGTAGCGCTCACGGCGCTTGATCTCGGACAAGATGCCAGCCTTCTGGATCTTCTTCTTGAACCGCTTCAGAGCGCTCTCGATGGGCTCATTTTCGCCAACGCGAACTTCTGCCAAATGAATTCACCCCCCCCGCAGCCAGACTCTCTGTCGCCCGGATGTCCCGAAATTGTGGCTGCTGCTGGGTAGTAAGGGAGCCGCGACAGGGTTTCATTATACGGGCAAATGCCGAACGAGGCAAATGACGATCGACACCTTTCTTTCATCATTCTTAACCTTTAATTTACCAATTTCTGGAAAGATCACGCCTGACCAGGGCGATAAAGCCCGTGGACACCGTCCTGAATCGCCCGAGGTTGCCACGATGCAAACCGTCTCCCCGATGAGCCCCATCCTTCTTTCTCCAGCCACGCGCCAAGCGTCACAATGGTCTGCCGCTTCCGCCGCCGCCGAACTTGCCACGGCTGGGCCGGCGGGCTCGGGCCCACAGGGCGTCGTCGCCAGCGCCGTATGGCCGCAGAACAACGGCTACAACTGGAATTATTTGCATCCTCGCGACCACATTTTTGACCATCCCTACGACGGATGGGCCTTGAATCGAGGCTTGATGCAACTCGGTGGGGTCCGCTTCTGGACCCGCTATGCGTGGACCCGCGCGATCGCCTCCAGCCTGACCAAGATCCCCGAACAGCGCCTCCACGCGTATGCCGTACGGGAGCAATTCATGCGGGTCCCCGGCATGCGGCCCGACCACGCTCGCCTCCTGCAATTGGCATACCAGGATCAGACGATGGGCCGAATGCCCCTTCATCGCCTGGCCGCGCTCAGCTGGTTGGGACAGTATGGCGCACCGGGGGATGTGAACGACTGGGTTCTGCGAGGACCGTTCCTGCTGACCTTGCACGCCGCGTCGGTCCAGTACGCGATGGGAACCTACCACGCACCGGCCGTACCGAGTAACCGGGAACTGGCCGCCCTCGGGCAAGCCGCCCTGATGATCGCGCCCCCTGCTTATCAACCCCCAAGCTACGGCCACACACCGGGCTATGGGGCACCTCCCCCAGGCTACGGAGGTTACCCGGGTTATGGCGCCGATCCCATCACGCAGATCGGAAACTTGATTGGCCAGATCGGGCAACTCTTCAGATAGTCATCGCGCCACTGGCTGGAAACAACACGAGCGCAGGGGCCAAGTTCCTTGGCCCGTGTGGTTTGATGGCCGCGGATGGTCGACGGCGAGCCTGCTGATCCTGCTGGTGACGCCAGCGCCCGCCTGGGGCCAGCCCAACAGCCCGTCAGCCAGCGAGCATCACCCGCAGATCATCTACACCGGCCAAAGCCAGGGCACGTTTCATGCGCGACTCGACTTTGCGGAACTGACGCCACTCCACCAGCTGTCGGAGCAAGATCCCGTCCAACCGGTCGGGATGCTCTCGGACAATGTGTTTCGCAGTGGCAACATGTACCTCTACACGGAACAGGGTCCACTGACGCGCGAGGATGTTCAGCAATTCTTCTCGCACGGTCAACCCCGATTCGAGCGCAGCCAGCCCCTGCCTTTGCTGCGCTCTGACTATGCCTATTTGCTGGAAACGCCGACCGCTTCGAGGCCGTGGGGCCTCGGCTGGTTGGAGCAGGCCTACCGGCGCCACGGCGGTTATGACGACATCCGCCTGGTCCAGGCACGTCACCACACGCTTCGCAGCGCCGCAGGCACTCGTTTGGCCCTGGTCAATCTGGAAGACACGCCCCTCTCCTCGTCCGAACCACTCCATCGACGTGCCTGGGAGATGGTACCGGCCGCGGCCGTGCGCATTCGCCGAGAACCCACAGGGGATGCTCCGGCCACCATCATGACGATCGGGCGAACCCTGGGAGAGGGGCTGCGCCGGCAATGGCTTCAATCCAGGATGAAACGGGCAGCGGCCGGACGGGCGATCGCCCTGGACCTGGGAAACGCGGTCGAATTCGGAACGTCAGAGTCGACACGACAACGTCGGGCGTTCTCGATGACCCGACTGGCCAGCCTCCAACTCGACGGCATGGTCCCAGCCGAGGCGGAACTCGCGCTGGATGCGGCCGAGTGGAGCCGACTCACGGAGGCCGTGCCGGTTTTCGCCGCAAATTTAACCCCCCAAAATCCGGAGTTTCGCTCGCCGCCGCCCGTGCTGACGCGTCAGCTGGATGGCGTATCGGTGGCGGTGGTCGGCCTGGTGGACGACCGGGCCTTCACCTCGGCGGGCCTGGCCGGGAAGTCATCATTCTGGAAGGTCGAAGAACCGATCGAAGCGGCACGCAAAATTTTGCGGCAATTCGAGCAAATGCCACTGTCCAGCCGACCGGAATGGGTGGTGCTGGCCTCCAACATCCAGGATGAGCGGTTGCAAATGCTGCAGCACCTGAACGGCGCGTCGGCCGTTCTGGCCGACATGGAAGGCACCCCGGGGGAGGTCATCACCGAATCCACCAGGCTGGCGGGCCAGGCACGAACCCGCGTGAGGAGCAGCCTTCTGCTGGCACGCTCGAGCCCGAACCGGGTCGGTCATCTCACCGCGACCTTCCGTGGATCGCCCGCCGGTCCCAAACTCCTGTCCGAAATTACCAACCGTGCCATCCTGGTCACGGACCAGCTCCCCCATGACCCGCATGCCAGAGCCTTGCTTGACGCCATCAAAGCCGACCAGCAGCGGCGCAGTCGGGAGTTGCTGCTGCCGGACATTCGCGACCTGCACCCGCTGGTTCCACCAGACAGCGTGGCCCTGCCCAGTTCACGTGTGACCGAAACGCTATGGAACCGCCTGATCGCCCAGATGCTCTGGCGAACCACCCACGCGGAGGCGGCCTTCGTGAGGCGGTTGCCCCTGCGACAGCGGGTCTTTGGTCCCGTCAGTCGTTTGACGGTCGAAGGCTGGTTGGAATTTCCCGACCAGTTAGTGGACGTGCGCGTAGCGGGCAAAACCCTGCGAGCCCTGGCCGGGCTGCGCCAACCGGGCCTGGGCTGGGCCGGCCTCGACCCCTCATCAGAGACGCTGATGGGGGCCTCCATCCGGGATGATGACTGGTATCGATTGACCACCACGGACGCGACCACCCGCCTGCCGGAGGTGGCCGCGTTGCTGGGCGACAGCCCCACCGTGAACCAGTGGAAATGGTTACACCACGCGGAGCTGCACCCCGCGCAAAAGGGAATCCCCATGGGCCTGCGTGACCACGTCATCAGCTGCCTGAAAGAACTCAAGGGTCGGCACCGTGGACAGTTCAACGAGTCCTACCGGCGAGAATTGCTGGCCTGGTGTCTGGCGAATGCGGAGGATTCTCCCGCTCGCTGGTCTCTCCGACTCGAGGATGGGGAACTTCTGACCAATGCCCTGAACGCCTCTGGTCACTCGGCCTTCTCTCAGGTGCGCAACACCCGGGTGACGGCTCCCTCCAGCCAGACGCTGGGAGGCCGCGCGAAGCTGTCCGTGCTCTACGACTCCCGGGATTGGGCCTTCGAAAACCGCGCGCGAGCCGTCTATAAAAGGCAGTCCTTGAATCGCTCAGGGCAAGAGGTCAATCAAGAGACCGACGACGAGTTGAATCTCAGCAGTGAAATCCGGCTCAAGCGAATCGCCGTCCCCCTCCCCGGGGGGGCCGCCGTGCCCTTCGCCAGCTGGAACTACACCACCGAGTTCGTTCCAGACAGCACCGACCAGCTGGTCAAACCTCGCCGTTCCGAACTCGCCGCCATCGGCGGCCTGGTCTATGCCCCCGGTGGAGCGGTGCGGGATTGGCGCGTCGGGGCAGCCCTGAAGAATGACCTCGCCAATCCGGGCATGCTGGAGCCAGGGTTGTACCTGGCCGGTGGCCTCGAGCGCAGCCTGACACCATTGACCCAGGCGAAGGTGAGAACCGGGATGGAAGTGTTCCGATATTTTCCGACCGCCACCGACACGCCCGACCGCCTGGGACTGTCCGCGCTTCTGAATGCGGGCATCGCGATCCCTCTCTGGGAGCGATTCACCCTGAATGTGGGAGCCGACTGGTTTCTGTTCACGGGAAAGGTTCCCGAAACGGCCATCCTCGGGAGCAATCTCGAATTTCGCGTCGGGCTCGGCTATTCCCTGGCGTGGAAACCACTTCACGGCGTATGGTTTTAGCAACTGTTCCCAGCCAGATGAGGTGACCCGATGAATCGAGCTTCCAGATGGCTTTTTCTGCTGGCGTTGGCGTGCCTGCCGATGCTCACGGGCTGTGCCGTCTATCAGGCCTACGTGCAGCGACGAGCGATCGAGCAGGCGACGTTTTCCCTGGTCAACGCCCAGATTGTTGGCCTGGACCTGGCGGGCGCAGAATTTGCGGTGACCCTGCGCGTTCACAACCCGGGTGACCACGCGGTGGTACTGGACCGACTGGACTACTCGCTGTATGCCAACGACTTGAAAATGCTTCAGGGAAGCACATCACAGACGATCGAGGTGCCACCGGGGCAGGATCGGCCCGTCTTCGTTCGCGTGGGTCTGGCCTATGCGGACATGGCCGCGCCCTTGCGTCAGTGGTTGCTGCTGCGCAAGACCATCAGCTGGAAACTGGAGGGCCTGGCCCATTTCGAAACGCCCTTGGGCGTGGTCGACTATCCGGTTCGTGCGGTCTTTCCGCGTTCCCGTTGACCGATTTTTCCACCCAGTTGCTCCGCGCACGAAGGCCTGACCCATGTTTCACCCGATGAGTCGCACCGCCGCCCTGACGCTCGCCGTGTGGGGGCTGGTCAGTTGGGGTTGCCGCGAGCCGCTGGACTACGAACGGACCCTGGTCGCCGACCCTGACCGAGGCGCACGCCTGTACAAGGCCAATTGCGCCAAAACCTGTCACCCAGCCGATGTCTTCGCCGACCCACGCACCAGTGACATCAAGGAATTAACCAACACGGTGCGTGCATACTACGAGCAGGTGGTTGGAGGAGAGGGCAATTACACCACTCAGGATATCTTTGACCTGACCCGCTACCTCAACGACAAGTACTACCAGTTCGATTTGCCTGCCAGGTACTGACCACGCGCACCAATCAGCCCGAAGAGACCCTCATGAAATTCCTCTACGCCCTTCTTCTTTTCATTCCCGCTGCCATTGCCGCGAAGTGGGTCCACGCCGACCCCACGATCACCTTTGTCCTCTCGCTGTTGGCGATCGTCCCATTGGCCAAGATGATGGGCACGGCCACGGAGGAAATTGCCCTCAGAACCGGGCCTGGCATCGGGGGCTTGCTGAACGCGACCTTCGGCAACGCGACCGAATTCATCATTGCCGTGTTCGCCCTCCACGCGGGTCTCTATCAGGTGGTCCAGGCCTCGATCACGGGCTCGATCATCGGCAACATTCTATTCGTGCTCGGCATGGCCATTTTTGTGGGCGGATTGAAGACCCCCACCCTGGTGTTCAACCGCACCGTGGCTGGTCTCAACACCTCCCTTCTGACCCTGGCGGTGGTGGGCTTGCTGGTTCCTGCCGCGTTCGACTGGCACACGCGCGCCGTCAAGGTGGCCCATCCCAAGGTCTGGGAATTCTCCGTTCTGGTGGCGTTGGTGCTGATCGGGGTGTACGTCGCCAATCTGATCTTTGCCTTGAAAACGCACGCCGATCTCTACGCGGGAGGCGAGGGGCAGCACGACCCCCACGAAGCCCCGACCCTGGCACTGCGCACAGCCGTCGGCATGCTGCTCGGCTCGACGCTGCTGGTCGCCTGGATGTCAGAAATCATGGTGGGCTCGATCGAACACGTCACCCACGCTTGGGGACTGTCGGCCTTCTTCATCGGCGTGATTCTCGTCCCGCTGGTCGGCAATGCCGCGGAACATATGACGGCAGTCACGGTGGCCATGAAGAACAAAATGGACCTGTCGCTGGGAATCGCCATCGGTTCCACGACCCAGATTGCTCTCTTGATCGCCCCCATGCTGGTGATTGCCGGTTGGTTCATGGGGCGTCCGCTGACCCTCTCGTTCGACACATTCGAGGTGATGGCGGTCGTGATGTCGGTTGTGATCGCCAACTTCATCACCCTCGATGGGGAGTCCAACTGGCTGGAGGGTTTCATGCTGCTCGCCACCTACGGAATTCTGGCAGTGGCCTTCTTCTTGCATTGAAGGGACGGGGACGTTCCGTATATCAAGTTTTATGAACCAACCAGGCGCGTGCAGGGGGCGGGTATAAGGGGGAAACCGTGCCTGCCTGGAGTAGCTCCTTGACGATTCCCCTGTTTCACGAACACCGCTGGGATGTATCCCCTTTCGAAGCACAGCAGATTCAAAAGGATTTGCAGGCTCGTGTCCGAGAAACGGAGTGGGACGGCAAGGTCCAGACCGTCGGGGGGATCGAGATCGCCCACTCCCGCTTCAGCGATGTGCTGGTGGTGGCTGTCAGCGTTCTGAGATATCCGGACCTGGCGCTGCTGGAAGAAATCACGATCGAGCATCGCGTGACCTTTCCTTTCATCCCAGGCCTGCTCTCGTTTCGGGAAGTTCCGGCCATTTTGGCGGCCCTGGAACGTCTTGAAGCCTTGCCTGACCTGCTCCTGGTAGACGGGCCCGGCATTGCACACCCGCACCGCCTCGGCGTGGCCTCGCACCTGGGCGTTCTGCTGGACAAGCCAACCATCGGCTGTTCACGCAGCGCCCTGGTCGGCAGTTATGTGGAACCAGAAATCACGGCGGGTTCGCATTCCTCGCTGGTGTGGCAAGGCGAGATTATCGGCGTGGTCTTCCGATCGAAGAATCGGGTCGCGCCCCTGTTCATCTCGGTGGGGCACCTGGTCAATCGCAAGTCCGCTCAGGAATTCGTGGCCTCCTGTTGCCAGGGTTACAGGTTGCCGGAGCCGACGCGCCTGGCCCATACGGCCCTTCACCACGCGCGCAGCGACATGAAGTCCGCCAGCGCCTCGAATGGGGCGAGCTAGCACGCCGAGGCCTTCCCGAGAAACGGTGATGACACTGGATCTGTGGTACCATCACGGGTCAGTCGAACGACCTTGACATGGAGTCAGACATGCCCGTTGTTCACGCACCCATTGCCAGCAAGAGGCGCCTTGCGATCGCCTTGAGCGTGGGCGTTGCCATCTTGATCGGTTGCGGCGGCTCCCCCACCAGCGTACCGGGGCAAGGGGCCGCAAACTTGCCGCCTCAGACCAACCCAGGCGTGGCGGACAAGGACAAGGACAAGAAGGCCGGCGATGCCCTCGTGCCCCGTCGCACCATTCGCGGCACGGTGCTGGACAGTCTGACGGGCGAACCCGTGGAGAAGGCCTTGGTGGTGGTGGAAGGCGTCCAGACAACGAGTTTGTCGACGCCGATTCCTCCCGCTCCTTCACCCGGCAAGGAAGAACTGGACGAGCCCAGTCCCCCTTTGGGTGGCGGCGGGGGCCCCGCCGAATGGATGCTCGCCCAAGCCGACAATCCTCGCATTCCCGATGCCGAGACGACCACGGCGCCCGTTCTGCCCGCTCCCGTGGCCAGTGCCTCAGCCAACGCCTCCGCCACCACCTCCCTCAACGCCAGGCCTTCGGCCAGTGCCGCCGCGCAGAGCTCGGCAACGGCGTCCGTGGAGCCTGCCGCCGCCGCATCGGGCACCCCGCCCACTGCCAGTGGGCCGGCTCAGCCGGCCACCACGGCCCGCGTCGACTCCCGGGGTAAATTCGAGTTCAAGGACTTGCCCGAAGGCACCTACAACCTGACCGTCTGGGCACCTGGCTACCAGGCCCTGAGCCTGATCGGCACGATGCCCTCCGAGGTGGACATCCCCCTGCGGCCGTTGGAGCCCGACCTCAAAAAATTGCATGAGATGAAAGGCGTGGTCCGTCTCGCCAACAACCAACCTGCCGCCAAGGTCGACGTGGAGGTGTCCTCGGTCGCCGGCAAACTGGCGGGCGGTCGTGAACTGACCGACGAAAACGGGTCTTTCAGCATGAAAGGCTTGCCCTCCGGCAGCTACAGCGCCGCCGCCTGGACGACCAACCTGGAAGGGGAAATCGTCTCCTTCGCTATGGTCAAGGAAGTCCCCGTGTCGCAGGGACGGGAGCGCAGAACCGTCTCGCCGACCTTGATTCTGCGGGCCGTGACGGCTCCCCTGCTGTTTGCCGGCACGGTGGAGGGTTCGGCCAAGGAGACTGAGGTGAAAGCGGCGATCGCCGCCAAGAAAGGGATTCCCGGCGTGCGCCCCACGCGGGTGCAAGCCGCCATCGTCGTGGGGGATGGTGAGATTCCGCTGGCGAGTGTCCCCGTGGCGAAAGATGGCTATTTCCGCTTGCGTCTCCCGCCGCTTCCGGAAGGAGCCACCTACCATTTGACCGCTTCCGGGCAAAGTGAAACGGGCCAAACCTCGCACGTCCACGTTCACGACCTGGAGGCGGCGGATCCCAAGGTTTCGCTGAAGCTCCCGGAGGCACCCGACAGCGTGACCCCGGCGGACCGCAGCAAGCATCCACGCTTCACCTGGGAGGCCCACAGCACCCAGGTAACGGCCTACCGTCTGGCCGTCGAAAAGACCGGGCCGGATGGAGACACCATCTGGGAAACCTGGACCAGTGGAACGGGGGCAAGCTTGCCCAACGTCAAGGACCTTTATTTCCTGCGAGAGGGTGAATCCTACCGTTACATTCTGTCCGCCGTGAAACTGGTGGATGACAAAAAATTCGAACTCACCAACCTGGCTGATCGCCCTTGGGAATTCTCCGGGCTGACCAAGCCCGCCACCTTCGAAGTGGTGCGAAATCGTCCTCAAAGCGGCAGCCGAACCCTGAAAGACAGCGGCCGAGCTCCCAAGCCGCTGCTGAAGAGTCCCCGCCCGTCACCGAGTGCCCCGCTGGGAAGCCCTTCGGCGTCACCGACGTCCTCTGCCAAGCCGTCCCCCAAGAGCCCGCGAATCAAGCCAATGGACAGCTTGTGAGCCTTCAACCGAAGCCACTTCCCGACCTCATCACCGTCATCGATCTCGAAACGACCGGCCTCGACGCCTCTCGCGATCGCATTCTCGAGATCGGGGCCGTTCGTCTGGAACGAGGACGGGTCACAAAAACCTGGGAAACCCTGGTCAAACCCGGCGCGGACGTGACCATCAGCCGCAGCAGCTTTGCGGTCCATGGCATCGACATGGCAATGGTGGCGGACGCGCCGCCGCTCCGGCAGGCCCTGGAAACCTTGATCGAATTCCTGGGAGAAAGCCCGTGGGCAGCCCACCACGCCCCCTTCGATGCGGGTTTTCTGCGGGCATCCCTGGCCCGCGAAGGATTGCCAACGCTGCCAGGCGAGGTCTTCGACACGCTGGAAATGGCGCGGGAAGCCTTTCCAGACCTGCGTTCTCACAAGCTGGAAACCGTTTGTCGCCTGCTCGGCCGTGCCCCAGAAGGTCTCCACCGGGCCGCTCTTGACGCGGGCCACCTGGCCGCTGTGCTCCCTTCCCTCTGGCATGAATGGCAGCAGCGCCTGTGCTGGCGTGAGGGGCAACATCAGGTGATCGAGCAGGTGGCCAAGCGTCACGAGCACGTCGGGCGCCTGATCGAAGCGTTGCAAGCAGAGCAGGCGGACCTCCGGCGAACGCTGCACAGTTACTTTGCCGTCCAGCCGGATGCGCGCATCCCCCTGGACGCCGATGACGTTTTGGTACAGCTTCCTCGGCAAGCCTGGGAATATGACGAATCCGAGCTTTTGCCTCTGCTGGCCGACTGGGAGATGAAAGAGGCGCTGTTGAAACTGGACCGACAAAGGCTGGATCGCTGGCTTCAGGCTGGACGGTTCAGCACGGCCCAAGAAGACCAGTTGCGGGCCCTGCGCAAGGTGGTCCCCGGCCCCCCTCGGCTGGGCCGTTCGAGTCGTGATCACCTGCCCCCCCTCAGTCGCCTCCTCCCTCCAGCCGGGACGAATGGGTCGCGGCGCTCTCCTCACCCGAATGAATGAGGGGCAAGGCGCGAGTGCTGACCTGCGGGAGCGCGGGCTGACGCGGGAATTGATTCACGCTGGCCACCTGCGGCTGCACCTGGACACGGTCATGTTACCCAACGGTCGGATGGCCACGCGGGAGGTCATCGAGCACCCCGGCGCCGTCGCGATCGTGGCCCTTCCGGATGATCGCCACGTGCTGATGGTCCGCCAATACCGGCACGCGATCTCAGAGCTCACGTGGGAACTGCCGGGTGGCGGCCTGGAACCGCGCGACGCGTCTCCACTGGCGGCCGCCCAGCGCGAACTGGCGGAAGAGACGGGGCACACGGCAGACCACTGGCACCTCGTGGGATGCTTCCATGCATCGGCCGGCTACACGACGGAGCTGACCCACCTGTTCGAGGCTCGCGGCCTACGCCCCGTGCCCACGACCCGACCGGAAGACGAGTTCGTCGACCTGCACGCCATCAACCACAGGGATGCCCTCGACTGGATCGCACAAGGGGTGATTCGTGACGCCAAAAGCATCATCGGCTTGCTCCGATGTCCGCCCACGCCTTGAGCGGACCTGCTGCCCCCGCTGGCGAATCCAGCGGGCCGCGCTGCTGAGGGCCGGAGTCTGGCTCGCCGGTGGCGCGGCGATCGCCGCAAGCGCTGGCTGTACCCTGCCCTACGTGACGGCGGAGCAGAGCCTGGTGATTCCCTATGCGTCCTTCCTCCCTTCGTGGCCGCAGCAACGGGGGGAAGCCTCGCCGGACCTGAAGGAAACCCGGATTCCGGTGACGTCCCTGCTGCTTCCGGCCGAAACCCAGCGCCTCCAGGTCACAGGCGCCATGATCCGGCTGCGCATCCTCAACCAAGGTCCGCTGCCCCTGGTGGTGACGCCGTACATGAGCCTCAGCGGTGGTGACCCCTACCAGCTGCCGCCCCTCGGAGCCCCGCTCAGCCTGGGTGAACGCGGCTTTCAGGTGACTCAGGCTTATCCGTGGCTCACGGATCAGGCGCGCACCGAGGCAGCATCCTTTGGCTTGAAGGTCAGCCTGAACCCGATCCGGTCTGCCGTGACTGGAGCCAGCTCCGACCACCTCGAGCTTCGGTATCAGTTCACCGCCACCGCGCGGATACCCTGACAGTCAAGCGCTTTCCAGCGACACCGTCGACCGGTCACCGGGGTACCCTGAGACACTCTACTCGTCACGTGGATGCACCGAAGCATGGGAACGCGCGAGGGGGCAAAAAAATGGGGCCAGCCAGGCTGGCCCCAGCAACGAGGCGACGCGCTCAGACCGCCGCCGCCAGCGAGGCGGCCGCCTGGCGAAGCAGCTCGGCCTTGTCCGTCCGCTCCCAGGGCACGTCCACGTCCGTCCGACCGAAGTGGCCAAAAGCCGCCACCTGCTTGTAGATCGGACGCCGCAGATCGAGCATGCGGATGATGCCGGCGGGCCTGAGGTCGAAGTGTTCTCCCACCAGACGCTCGATGACCTCGTCGGGCAAGGCGCCGGTGCCGTAGGTGTCGACGAAGATCGAGGTCGGACGGGCCACGCCGATGGCATAAGACAGCTGAATCTCCACCTGCTTGGCGAGACCGGCCGCCACAATGTTCTTGGCCACGTAGCGGGCCGCGTAGGCCGCCGAACGGTCCACCTTGGTGGGATCCTTGCCGCTGAAAGCGCCGCCGCCGTGACGGGCGTAGCCGCCGTAGGTGTCCACGATGATCTTGCGCCCCGTCAGGCCGGCATCCCCCTGAGGACCGCCCACGACAAAACGGCCCGAGGGATTGATGAAGTAGCGCGTGTCAGGCCGCACCAGTTCGGCCGGCAGAATCGGCTCGATCACCGTCTTGAGGATGTCAGCGCTGAGCTGTTCGTTGCCCACGGAGGGGTCGTGCTGGGTAGACACGACCACCGTATCGATGCGCACCGGCACCCCGCCGGAGTACTCCACCGTGACCTGCGTCTTGCCGTCCGGGCGCAGGTAGGATAACCCAAGGTGCCGACGCGCGTCGGAGAGCCGCCGCGCCAGGCGATGCGCCAGCACGATCGGCAGCGGCATCAACTCGGGGGTCTCGTCGCAGGCAAAGCCGAACATCAGCCCCTGGTCACCCGCGCCAATCTCATCGATGCGCTTCTCCACCTCGGCTTCGGAGAGCGCCGAGCTGCGCAGCTCGAAGCTGCGGTCGACGGCTGCCGCAATGTCCGGGCTCTGCTCGTCGATCGCCGTCAGGACGGCGCAAGTTTCGGCGTCGAAGCCAAACTTGGCCCGCGTGTAGCCGATGTCGCGGACCGTCTCGCGCACCAGCCGCGGGATGTCGACATAGCACTTGGTGGTGATTTCCCCCGCCACCAGCACCAGACCCGTGGTCACGCTCGTTTCACACGCCACACGAGCCAAAGGGTCCTGCGCCAGGATGGCATCCAGCACGGCGTCGGAAATCTGGTCGCAAATCTTGTCGGGGTGCCCCTCGGTCACGGATTCAGAGGTGAACAAGTGGCGGCGGTTGGCCTGAGACACAGCGGGCTCCTTACATTCAGGGAGATTGAAGGCGAACAAGGATAACATAGTGTGCCCATGAGCGTCAAAGCAAGCCGGTCTCGCCGGTTTCAAGCCGCCCCCCCAGAGGCACCGAGCGGCCGAGCGGCCCGAACGCCGTCACGTGCCGTTGGAAAGTCGCGGCCAAAGAGGAGTCACCAGCAACCGACACCGCGGACGCCAAGCCGCGAAAACGAGTAAGGACAAGGGTGTCCGTTTTTCCCGATACCGGTGTCACGAGTCGACCTTATACGCCGCGTGCTTATCCGATTCGGCCTGGAAACGGCCTCAGGTCGCGGTCGGGAAACTGCGGGCCGAGATGCTTTGAAATTTGGTCAGGTTCTTCTCGAAGTACAGCTCGACGTGACCGACGGGCCCGTTTCGGTGCTTGGCCACGATCACCTCGGCGGTCGACTTCTTGTCGGTTTCGGGATTGTAGTATTCATCCCGATAGATGAACATCACGATGTCGGCGTCCTGCTCGATGCTCCCGCTTTCACGCAGGTCGGAGAGCATCGGGCGTTTGTTGGGACGACTCTCCACCGCACGACTGAGCTGGGACAACGCGATCACGGGCACCCGCAGCTCGCGGGCCAGCTGTTTCAACCCGCGTGAGATGGCGCCCATCGCTGCGGCCCGGTTGTCATCCTTGGTCGATTTGATGCCCGAGGACATCAACTGGAGGTAGTCCACCATGATCAGGCCCAGTTCACCTGTCTCCGCCATCACGCGGCGGGCTTTCGAGCGCAGTTCCGCCACCGTGAGCGCCGCCGTGTCGTCGATATAAATGGGCGCCTCGGAGAGCAGGCCGATCGCCTGGACCAGTTTGCCCCAATCCTGTTCGGCCAGGTAGCCCGTTCGCAGGCGATGCGAATCGATCCCGGCCTCGGCGCACAACAAGCGCTGGACCAACTGCTCCTTGGACATTTCGAGAGAATAAACCAGAACCGCCTTGCGGGTTTCCACCGCCACATTGCGACAGAAGTTCAACGCCAGACTGGTCTTTCCCATCGCGGGCCGAGCGGCCAGGATCAGCAGGTCGCTGTGCTGGAACCCGTTGAGCATGTTGTCGAGGTCGTAGAAGCCGGTGGTGTTGCCCAGCAGGCGATCCTTTTCCGCGTAGCGCGCCTCGATCGCCTCGAAGGTCTCGTTGATCACGTCCTTGATCGGGGTCATGGCACCGGACTGGCGGCGTTGGCCCACCTCGAGGATGGTTCTTTCAGCGGTGTCGAGCACCGTCTCCACGTCTTCTTCTTCGGCGAACGCCTGGGCGACGATTTCCGTTCCAACCCGGATCAGATTCCGCAAGATGGCCTTGTCCGCAACAATCTTGCCGTAGTACTCGGCATGGGCCGTCGTGGGAATGGAAGCTGCCAGATCGACCAGGTAACCGTAGCCGCCCACTTCATCGAGACGCGGCCCCAACTCATCACGCACGGTGATCAGGTCGACCGGCTCCCCGCGCTCATAGAGGTCCCGCATCGCGTCGAACAACACACCGTGGGCGGCGCGATAAAAGCTGCCCGCATCCAGCAACTGGTTGACGCGGGCGATCGCCTCCCGGTCGACCATCATGGCCGCCAGGACCGCCTGCTCCGCTTCGAGATTGTGCGGGGGAACCCGCTCGATCACGTCTTTCATCGACTCAGACGGCCACGCTGGCTGCGGTCCGCTCGCCTCACGATTCCTGGCGCACCTCGATGCGCATTTTGGCCGTTACCTGGGGATGCAGCTTGACCACGAACTCGTGAAAGCCGAGCGTTTTGATGGGTTCTGCCTCGATCTTTCGCTTGTCGACATCGTGGCCCGTCTGCTGCTGGATCGCCTGGGCGATTTCCTTGTGCGTGATGGTCCCGAACAGGCGACCGTTCTCGCCGACCTTGTGCGAGACCACCACCTTGGCGGCCTGCAACACCTGCGCGAGTTCCTGCGCCTGGGCTCGCAGGCGTTCCTCCTTGCGCTGCTCGGCCTTCTTCTTCTCCTCCCACTGCTTCAAGACCGCCGGCGTGGCTTCCGCCGCGATCTGCCGAGGAAAAAGAAAGTTGCGGGCGTAACCTTCAGAGACCTCGACCAGCGAACCGGACTTGCCCAGATCTTTGACGTCCTTGTTCAGAATCACCTTCACGGCAGTTTCCTTCCCAGATTGTCGACGAGACGAAGTTGCAAATCGTCATTATAACACCCGGCCTCACCAAGGGCCCGGTCGATGCGCTAAGCTGACAGGACCCCCGACCGGCGCAGCAAGGAGATTGGAATGCTGGGAACCATGTTCGTTCTGATGCTCGTCACCACAGCCGTTCAAGGCTTCCGCAACTGGCGTACCTATCAGGCCTATCAGCGTGGTCTGACCACGCGAGGCCAGCTGGTGAATCAAACCACCACGACGGGTTTGATGTCGGCGGGGACGCTGGCGCTGGCGATCGCCGCCCGCTTGATGGGCTGAACAACCGGAAGGTCTCACACCTCGCCGGTGAGAGTCCGAAATGGTCAAGGGCCTCGTTGCTGGCGCCCGCCTAGAAGGTGAAGACCAGGCCCCCGTTGTGGTCAGCCATCTGGATCTCGAGGCGTTTGTCCGTGAACAGGAACTTTTCCGCGGTCCAAAAATTGCTGGTGCTGGCCTGACCGCGGATGCGGTAGACTTCCGCGGCGCGTTTCTCCCCCTGGTCGCCTTCAAACTTGTTGTTGTTGTTCTGGTCATCCCACGCCAGCACCACATACGTGCCTTCGGCCGTGTCATTGCCAGGACTGATCTGCAAGGCGAACTGGTTGGCCCGCGGGGTGTCCACCAGGTCGAATTCCACGGTTTTGGGGACGGTCAGGTTGAAGTCCAGCTTGCCTCGAACGGCACCTTCGTTCGGGATCTCGATCCAGGCCAGGTAGCCCACCTTGACGGAGGCGGGAATGGCACCCGCCACCGAGCCGGACGTGGCCAACGGTCGGAGGACGCGTTGCGCCAGGTAGCCCATCGTCAACGCCCCGGCATTGCAGCCCGTCAGAAGCGAGATGGCGGCAGTCAAAATGGCGGCATGTTTGAAGCTGGTCACAGGCGCGGGTCTCTCCAATCACGGTGCGTTTCCGGTTCAAGATATCATACCGGAACCAGGCCAAGCTGTGACAGGAACCTGATTTGGG
Organism: Candidatus Sericytochromatia bacterium; assembly: GCA_035285325.1. NCBI lineage: Bacteria > Bacillati > Candidatus Sericytochromatia > Candidatus Sericytochromatia bacterium. The sequence continues at coordinate 46,533 of JAYKJB010000063.1, read as the reverse complement.
CCCAGTGACGGCACGGTGGCGGCTCGCCTGATACTCCCCCAATGCCACGCCCGAGGGCCAGCCCCGTGGGACCGGCCCTCAGAGAAGTCAGGTGGCCATCCGCTCAGGCCCTTCCGAGCGAGAGCGCCCGTCAGAAATTGTTGACGGGGGTGCCCCCTGGCACGGCCACGCCACCGGGCCCATAGGTCAGCGGCAGGCTGGAGCTTTGACCACCGCCGAAGGCAGAACTGCCCGTGCCATTGTTCAGCCCCCGCCAATCGAAGGTGCGCTGCATGATGACCCCGTTTTGCCCGACCACGAAGCCTTCGCCCTGAGGCAGCAAATCAATCGCGTAGAAAGCGCCGCTCACATTGCCGGAGAAGTAGCTGGTATCAGGCTTGAGCACCCCATTCTGGTTGGCCAGCAAGTTGCCGAAGATGGAGCGCGGGTTCCGTTCCAGCGTGAAGTCACGTTGACGCACCTGGCCAAGCGCCCAGCCTTCCGTGCCGGAGATCATTTCGATGTCGTGCAGGGGAACCTGATCCAGGCCCTCGACCGAGCTATCGAACTGTCCGGACACCCAGCCATCCCGTTTCGGGTCGTATTGCAAGAAGATGCCCCGCGGGCGGATGACCAGGTTGTCGCGAATACCGACGGCGTACCCTTGGGTCTCGCTGATCATCTTGATCGCCGTGAGTTCCTGAGAGTCCGTCACCGAGATGGCGCCACGGTTGTCCCAGATGCTCTTCTTCACCCAGGCACCGTCCTGGTACTTCAGGATCATCGGGGTGGTGGCCAGGCCCGAATACTTTCCGACGGCCCAACCACTCCGGGCTGAGACCATGTGAATGTCATTGATCTTCCCGCGAGCGGGAGATTCCGCTTGCCGCCAGGACGCGCCGTCCCAGTGCAACAATAGACCGTTCCCGCCGGCTTCCTGGCCGACCGCCCAGGCATCCCGCTCGTTGATCACGCTGATGGCCTGCAAGGTCCCGGCACTGACCGGCAGATTGACCTGGCGCCAGGCGTTTCCATCCCAACGGGCTGCGAAGGGGATGCTTCCGCCCGCACGCGAGCCGACCGCCCACCCCAACGTGCTGTTGGCGAAGCCCAGACCCGTGATCGAGGCATCGGGCTGACGAAACGACGGTTCAGCGCGCCAGGCGCCGTTGACGAAGCGCAACAGCGTGCCGTTTTCTCCGCCGGCCCACGCCTCGAAGCGGCTCACCATCTTCACGGCGCGCAGGTTCACCCCGGTCGGAGAGAGCACTTGCTGCCAGGCGTAACGGGCAGGCTCGACCTGAATGGTGGCTTCAGCCGTCAACTTGCCCACCTGAGCCACCGCCTTGACCGTGCCCGGCGCTGTCGGCATCAACACGCCCTGACGATCGATTTGAGCCATCTCACTGTTGCCGACCGCCCACGTCACCAGGCGCGGATCGCGATACAGCTTGTTGTCGGAGCCCCTGATCACGGCCGTGAGTTGCATCGATTGACCCACCCGGGCGCTGGCCTGCCCAGGTTCCAACTCCAGCGCAGTCGCCTCGACACCGGCGGGCAGCGTGGGGATCACCTCCTGACGGATCAGTCGGTTGCCACCCACATAGTCACTGGTATAGGGCTGCATCGGCAACGGCTGATACAGCGGCGAGTAACCACAGCCGCTGACGATCAAAGCCACCGCGAGGGCAGAAACGGCTTGAAACTGGCGAGTCACGGTCATGATGGCGGTTTCCTTCGGAAAGCCCTGTTAAAAAACTGTGCGAAGCACCTGGGGAGGTTATCCGCCGTGAGGATTTCAAACTGACGTTAAGCTTACAGAAAAAGCCTCTTAAGCGGATCGGAGCCAAACGCCTGTGCGCCCGATCACAGACCAGCCAGTCTCCCCTGATCAGCACAAGCGAAATCAGCGCAGATCGTGGCCACCAAGAAAACAGCACCCCCGGGGGTGGTCCCGAGGGCGCAGCCATTCGATCTTTTCAGGGAGGAAGTGATTCACACGCCCGAGATCGGGTATAGTGGAAAGTGTCCTCTTAATCAGAGACGGTAGGGACTACCCCGCCGAAGCTTTCTCAGGACGACGAAGGCTTCGATTCAAAGCCCGAGGATGGATCCTCGGTGCGCCGTCCACGCAGGGCGACCAGCCAGGTCGTTCCGTTTGTAGGAAAGGATGGATCCCGATGCAAGTTTCAAGTACGCCTTCCACCAATCGGATCAATTTCGAGCCACTTGAGCCTCGGAACACAAATATTTCGAGTGGTCTGAACGGCGTCAGTCCCAGACGGCCGGAAATGGCGCCACCGTCTGGTGATTCGCCCACGGCCGCACCGCGGCCGGATGCGACCACGTCACCCACGCGTGCCCCCGCCTCGTCCCCTTCGCGTGCGCCGGAATCGCCGCTGGCCCAAGATTTGGATGCAGCCTTTCGGGATTTGCGGGCCAACTTGAGCGACTCCACGCTCGCGTCCGGCGCGCAATTCCGCTCCTCCTCGCAGACTTCCGTGTCGAGCACCGCGCTACAGAGCGTCGGTCTGACGAGCGTGTCCTCGTCCATGTCCAGCGGAGCGGACGTCAGCAACTCGTTGTCCAATGCGGCGGCCACCAGTCCCACCAACGGTGTGACCGCTCCCTCCCCAAGCTTGTCCCCCGTGTCGGTCAGTTTCTCGGCCAGCAATTCGTCGACGCCCTCGACAACCAACACCGCGAGTGCTCCGACGGCTGCGTCATCCGCTTCGCCGACCTCGGTTGCCTCCGGTCCTGCTGGGGGCACCTCACTCAATCCGCCCGCGACCATCACGCCGGATAGCCCGCGCAGCGCCGAGCAATCGCCGTCTGGCACGGGAGTCGCTCCGGACACTGCCGCTTCCGGGGGGGCCACCCAGCCAGACACCATCCAGCGGCAGCGCACGGAAGAACGGGCCACCGCACCGTCCAGCGATCCTGCCCCTCAGCGTGAAGGGGCGTCAATCAACCCTCGTCTGAATTCGTCGACCAACACCACCACGTCCGTCTCGCCTGACATGTCAGGCCAGGTGACGAGGACGGAGCGCGCCGAGACCCCGGAAGAGAGTTCCCGCTCGAACGATGACGCGGGCAGCCCTCGCGCGCGGGAAGCCTTGGAACAACCGGCGCAAGCGGAGGCCGGCAACGCGCTGGGTGACGCCACGTTGCAGAGCCTCGGCGGCGCGTTGAACCTGCAAGCCTCGGCGGGGCGCTTTCAGATCGACGTGAACGGACAAACCTTGAATTTCCGGGCCGATCAGACCCTCAATGATGTGCTCTCGGGCATCTCCGCTCCCGGAACCGGTGCGCGTGCATCGCTGGACCCCCGCGAACGTCGCATCAATGTAGAAAGCACCAACGGGCAACCTCTGCGAATTGAAGATCGCGAGGGGAATTTGTCGAGCGGATTGGGCATCGAGGTGACGCCGCCCGCGGAGGTCAACGGGGCCCTGACCCGCGACTTGCAAGATTACGCCAACGGGATCAATCGCGCGCTGACCGCGATCGAGTCTCGTCGCGGCACCACGGGCCAGCCGGAAACCGAAGAAATACTCAATGACCTCCAATCGGCGCTGAATAGCAACTTCTCTCGTTCTACGGACGGCAGTGTGACCACCCTGGGTGACCTGGGTTTCAGTCGCAACAACGGGCAGGTCCAACTGGACCAGCAACGCTTGCAAACGCTGACCGAATCGAATCCGGACCAGGTCAACCAGGTGGCGCAGTCCGTCACCAGCCCCAATGGCGAGGCCATGCTGAACGCAGGCGCTCGGGTGGCGCAGGCACTGGAGTCATCGATCGGCGAAGCCCGTGCCAGCACCCAAGAGGTACGGGTGCGGGCCGAAATTTCACGGTTGCAGGTGCGACAGCAGACCCTGACCTTGGACCGCATCAGCGTGGAGCAGATCCGAGAACGGGTCGCGCGACAATCCGACGCCCTGCAACAGACCGCCGAAGGCCTGGCGGACCGCCTGCCGGACGGCATGCCGCAACAGAACCGTGAGGTGATGGACTTCGCCAACGACGTTCGTCCCCCGAGACCCCAGCCGCGGCCGGCGATCGCAACCGCACTGCCGGTGCCGAACTCAAGCGCATCGTTGCTGGGGCTCTCCTCGTTTGGAATGTCCGGTAGCTGACGTTTCAGCCCGCTATTTGAGGCTCCCTTGCGCCCTCCCTCCGAGTCGCCCGAACCCAAGAAGCCCTACGAGAAACCGCGCCTCGAATCCCATCGGGTCTTCGAGGTCTCGTTGGCGTGCTTGAAGGTCCCCGGCTCGCCGGCCTGTGCCTTCAACGTGGCCCGAGCGCGCAGTTGAACTCAGCCCAGGGCCACCTCAAGCTTGCCATCGCCGGGTTCGCGATCGAACTGGATCTGCCGGACCCGGCCTGGTGGCCCCCCCTCCTGCCGAGACTCGGTGCTTTTCTTTGCGATCGGCCGGCTGATGCCCGCTTGACGGTGGCGTTGACCTTGACCGGGGAACTCCCCGAAGTCGGTGAACCGCTGATCTTTCAAGATGACGCCGGAACCCACCTGTGCCATGACCAGTATCACGGAACCCTCTCCAGCGACGGCTCCGCCAAGCTGCGCGTCTTGGACCCCTCCAGCCAATCAGCCAGCCCCGATGCCATTTTCCCGATGGCGATCGACGGCTTGTTGCGCCTGCAAATCAGCCAGTTGCTGACGCAGCAGGGCGGCGTGATGATGCACGCCGCAGGCATTGCCGGGCCCAACGCCTGCGGGAGCGTCTTTTTTGGTCCGTCCGGCAGCGGCAAGACCACGCTCTGTGGCTTGTCTTCGGCCCGATATGACGTGTTGTGCGATGAACTGGTGGCGGTGAGACTGGATGGTCCTGAACCAGAACTCCACAGCACCCCCTTTTTCGGTGCGTGGGGCTCCAGCCTGCCGGGCACGCGTCCACTGGCCGCCTTGTACCGTTTACGCAAGGCCACGCAGCATCGCGTTTCCCCGCTGACGCCGCCCGCGGCGATTCGCGAAATTCTCGAATCCACCGTATATTACGACCAATCTCCGAAGGGTCTCGCGCGGTCTTTGGAGATCGCTCAGCGCCTCGTGGAGCAGGTCCCGGTGCGCGAACTGCATTTTGCGCTTGAGGAATCGGTTTGGGACACGATCACCCAGCAAGTTTGACCGCCGAGGCGGTCCTTCCCCCTCTGAACCCTCGCATTGCCGCCCGCGTGGTCAACGGCGAAACCCTCATCCTGACGCCGCATGACAGCGTGCTGCACACCCTGAACCAGGTGGGCACCCGGGTATGGGAGTTGCTTTCAGAATGCGGCAGCGCGCGAGAGGTGGCCGCGCGCCTGGCTGAGGAATACGAGGTGGCGCAGGAAGAGGCAGAGACCGACGTGCTGGCGCTGCTGCAGGAATTCCTGGACAAGCAGATCCTGCAAAGGGTGGCCTGAAAGCAGACTTGGCTGCGGTCTCCCCCAGTCCCCCCGCACGTGGGGGCGTCATAGCCCCGCGCGCTCAGACCGCCTTGCGCAGCAGGCCGATCATCTTGCCTTGCACCAGCACCCGTTCCACAAAAAGGGGGGACATTGCGCTGTTGGCTGGCTGCAAGCGAATGCGTCCACCGCGTTCCCGATAAAAACGTTTGAGCGTCGCTTCCCCATCGTCGAGCAAGGCCACCACGATGTCTCCGTCGCGCGCGGTGTCCTGTCGCTGAATGATCACGTAGTCGCCATCCTGAATGTGATCCTCGATCATCGAATCACCCTTGACGCGCAACACGTAGACGTCAGGCCCGCTGAATTCGGTCTCGAGGTCGAGATGCTCCGGCGCATCGGCGATCGCCTCGATCGGCCGGCCGGCGGCGATGCGCCCGACCACGGGAAGGCCTCGCGAACGTGAGGAACTGCCCCCCCCGCCCTGTCCGGTCAAGCGAATCGCGCGGTTCTTGCCCCCCTCCCACTGGATCAAGCCGCGCTTGGCCAAGGCCGTGAGATGGTAGTGGACCGTGGAGGTCGATCGCAAACCCAGCGCCGTGCAGATCTCCCGGATCGAGGGCGCGTATCCGTTCTGGGCCACGTGGGCGACAATGAAGGCGTGGACCTCATCCTGGCGGTTGGCACGCGCGAGGCTGCCCTCGCCCTCTGCTGGCACCCCGGCATCCTGAAACGTCATGGCTGATACCTCCTCCGCTGCGCGAAGTATAGAACACATGTTCCAGTCCTGACAAGGCCGTTCAATGCGCAGCGCTGGCAGCAGGGGGTCCAGGACGAGAGGGCATCCCGGGGCCCCTGGGTACAAAGGAGGTGTTCATCTTGGCCGGAGGGGTTCCTCGGTGCGTCACCATCTCGTCGGGATCTTGTTGCTGCCTCTCCTCGCAGGCTGTGGGTGGTACACCAACCTGCCTGCCAGCCTGTACGTGGCCTCCGTCAAGCCAGGCAAGGTCATCTACGAGCCTCCCAACACGGCGGGTGTCCGGGATATCAAGACCGAAAACCCGGTCGTTCGGTTCCAGGGCGAACCAGGCAGCATCGGTGCCTTGTTCAACTCGGTCTCGGTGAAGTACCTCCTCGGCAGCGGCAAACCGGCGAGCCCCGATCGCCTGCCGGGCGTGTCGTTCGGCCTGTCCTTTCGGGTGGAAGCCTCCACCTATCCCGCCCCCCCCGCCGGCGGCAAGATGGACCAGAGCCAGCTCGGGCTGTTCATTGAGCCAGGCAAGACCGAGATCGAATTGCCGGTGCTGACCCGGCACGTGGAGCAATTCGGCCTCGACACCAGCCAACCGGAGGGCAATGCGCCTCTGGTCACGGCCGACACCACCTTCACCGGCCTGGACGATGCCAATTTCCCGATCACCCTCCAGGCCTTCGTGCCGATCTACTTCAGCGGCAACCCCGGCAGCAAGTGATCGGGGCCGTGCAACGCTTGCTGACGCGCGAGAGCGGCTCCACTGCGGTGGAGTACGGCTTGATCACCGCGGTATTCGTCCTGTGCCTGTTCGGGGCCGCCGCCACGCTGAAGGGCCTGCAAGCCGCCGCCTTCCAGAGCCAGCACGAAAGCCTCAAGCAGTGGCGCGCGCCGTGAGCGGGGCGCCTCCGGCGACAGCACCTTAGCGCATCCTTAAACCAAACTTCACCCGAGCTTGACCAGTGCAACGCAAGCCGCGCCGGCCCGACGGCGACAACCATTTCAGCAGGGGCTCGACACCACTGCAGCGTTTCAAGTCAGTCAAGCGAGGAGATCGTTCCGATGAATATGCTGATGCAACTGGTCAAGGAAGAAGAAGGCCAATCGCTGGTCGAATACGGGCTGATTCTGGGCCTGGTGTCCGTGGCACTGATTACCGTGCTCGGCACCATGAAGACCGAACTCGGCAAGATCTTCGATGCCGTGGCGAAGTCCTTGAAGACGGCGGCCACGTCGGTCAAGGGCGGCAAGTAGCCTTCGCGGAGGTACCCTGTGATGTGGCGCCGATTGTGGTTGGACGAGGACGGGCAGAGCCTCGTCGAGTACGGTCTGATCCTCGGCCTCGTCTCCGTGGCGCTGATCGGGGTACTGGGAACGGTCAAAGCCAATCTGGTCAATATCTTCATGGAGGTTGGCTCCGCTTTGCGCAAGGGAGCCACTGCCGTCAAAACCAACTGAACGTCGACTCGCGGGGCCAGCCAGAGGCTGGCCCTTTTGCGTTTGTCGCCCCTCTCGACCGGGAACATGAAGGCAGCACGGCCCCGGCGCCCCCCCGAACATGGACAGAGCCGATGGTACCCGCCTGGCAATTTGGATTGGTCGGCGTCCTCAGCGTCGCCATGATCACGGACCTGCAGTCCCGCAAGATTTTCAACTGGCTGACCTTCCCGGCGATCGCGGTGGGTTTGCTGCTGCACGTCTGGATGTCGGGCTCCGCGGGGCTTCAGTCGAGTGTGTTGGGGTTGCTTGGCGGGAGTGCGGTATTTTTGGTGGGCTTCATGCTCGGCCAGATGGGGGCCGGCGACGTGAAGTTGATGGCGGCCGTTGGTGCCTGGCTCGGCTGGCCCGCCGCCCTCGCCGCCGTGCTCTACGTGACGGGCGCGGGAGGCTTGATTGCGGTGGCTGTGGCGATTCGCCACGGCACCCTGAAACGGCTATTCAGCAACGTGTACTGGTACTTCGTCGGGCTGATTTTGCCCGGCGGCAAGGCCCAGGCGGCGCTCACCCAGAGTGCGGCGCCTGCCTTCCCTTACGGGGTCTCGATTGCCCTCGGCTCAGCCCTGGCGCTGTTCTTTCCCGAACCGCAGGACTTGCTGACGTGGATGAGGGGCTGAAGCGTGGTTGATGCCAAAGGTCTCGGCCGTTTGAAGGCCGGCGAGAACGGCCAAGCCCTGGCTGAATTTGCGCTGGTTCTGCCCATGCTGGCGCTGCTGACCTTCGGCACGATCGAGGTAGCCCTCTGGCTGCAACAGCAAAGCAGCTTGAACGCCGCTGCATTCCTGGCCTCCCGCTCGGCCAGCGTGGTCGGCGGCGACCTCGGCAAGACCCGCACGGCCCTGGCTTCCTACGTGGCTGCCTCCCCCCCCTGGCTGGCGCAGGCTGTGCAGGGCATGAAGGGCTCTCGCCAGGCCGCAGGCATTCAGTTGCAGGCGCGCACGGACCGGTTTACAGGGGTCATCAGTGCCATGACGGGGGGACAGGTGCAGGGGTTCGACGTCCTGTCCGCCGCCGCGAGTCTGCCGCTGGAATACGAGCCCGGGCGTCACGAAAATGCCAAAACGGGCCCCAAATCGCGCTTCCTGGTCAGTTATCGGGTCGAGGCCACCGAAAAGGCGCTGGCGCCCGCCGCCGTGGTAAATGCCGGCAAGGCCGTCGAGGCCGTCAAGAAGGCGGTTCGGGAAGCCCTGCCGGTCGTGAAGGTAGAGCCGGCACCCGCGGCACCCGGCGCAGGCAAACCGCCAGGGACACCGGGCGCCAAACTGCCGACGGGGACCAAACCGCCGGCCGGCGGAGGGCAAGCCGGAGGAAGCGTCCCCCCCATTCAATTGCCCGACATTCGCGCCATCGAAGCGCTGCGCGTGCAGGGGGAGGCCTATCAGACGCGCGGGGCGGTGCCTGGAAACCCGAAGGACCATGGCAAGGCGAACAGCGGCAGCTACTCGTCACTCTTCTATCTGAGCCCACATTTCGAGGCCCGGGGCGATCGCCAGGCCCCCTGGACCACCAAGGTCGTGGCGGAGGGGCTGAAGGCCCACGAAGCCAACGTCGCCAACGAGGGCACGGGCCTGGCGCGCACCTGTGAAAACGTGGCCCGCTTTGTCCAGGTGGCCCAGACGCATCCCGTCTACGGCCCCTACGTGAAGGGGTTCGAGCGCAAGGTCAGGCCGTGGACACAAGGATTGACCAAGGGGCTCGACACCGAAGCCAAAACGCGGGACGCGCGCGAACGCGTCCTGTTTGGCCGATGAGAGGGCCCTACGTGCCGCTCCGGCGTTTGCGTGACGACGAAGACGGCCAGGCCTTGCTGTGGGGCGCCGGTGCCGTGGTGATCACCATGGCGCTGTTTTACGGTGCTCTGGACATCGGCCTGCTCGTTCTGGGCAAGATTCAGGCTCAGAACGCCGCGGACGCCTCGGCGCTGGCCGCCACCGGACTGAAAGCGGGCGTTCACAACACCCGCTCACTGGCCTATCGAGCGGCCAGTGGTCAGATTGCCCTGACCCGGGCACACCTGGTGCGGGCCACCGGCCTGGCCCTGCAAGGCCTGGTCGATCCCCGGGAAAAAAATCGCCAAGCCTTTCAAGATGCCTTGGGGCGAGCCGTCCACCACCGCGAAAACGTGGAGGCGCTGCACGAAGGCATCAAAGCCTATAATGCCTGGGTGGCGCAGGCCGAGGTGGGCCCCGCGGCGGTCAAGCAGGCGGCCGAGCTTGGTTACCAGGCCAATCTCGGCGTGCTGGGCGTGATCGACCGCAGCAACCTGGCCCTGATCCGGCGGCCAGATGCCCTGGCAGAGTTCAGCCAGAGCGGCATCATCGGCGGCACCGCCTTTCAGGAAGAGAGCATCGGCGAGGGCGCGTCCGGCAAGAGCCACGTGGCCGTGGAACCTCGGGTGTCGGCCCTGGGTTCGGGGTTGCTCGGATACGGGCGCCAGGCCGCCCTGGGCGCGATGGCCACGGCCGGGCCGCTGGACGCTCAGCGCGCCTTTGGCGGAAAGCTGACCGCCCTCGACCCTCAGAAGGGCTTCGGCGTGAACTGGTACACCGTTCGCTTGCTGCAGATTGGAGACAAGCGATGACGGCCGTGCCCCGATGCCAGGCAAGGACAGGCGGGTTCCGCGACGACGAACGTGGTCAGGCTCTGGTGGAATTCGCCCTGGTCCTGCCGATGCTGGTCCTTCTGCTGCTCGGTGTCGTGTACTGCGGTGGCCTGGTGCTGGTGCAGCAGAGCACCGCGATGGCGGCACGCCACGCCGCGCGCACCGTGGCGCTGGATGCGACCCTGAAGGGCCTCAAGGACGGACGCGGCAAGGGCCTGCAGCCCGACGAGCAACTGGCCCGCAAGGCCGTCTCGGAGGCCATGCCTCGCAGCACCGTGCGGGTGACGGGCGTGGCCTGGAGTCGCCTCGGGGCCAGCGGACGCGGGATGGCCGGGGTGTATGCGAAAACCGGGACGCTCAGCCTGGGAGCCGGCCTGGGTCAGGCTCGCTGTGGCGTCGGAGTCGCCCTGTACGGCGCCACGGTCACGCGCGACCTCTCGCGCGACATGACGCCGCTGGGTCGCCTGGCCGCCCGCATGCTGCCGGGTGGCGGCTTGTCGAATCTGCTGACCCCTGCCCTTTCGGCCAGTGCCCTGATGCCGGCCGAATTACCGATTCGGGGTCGTGACGCGCAAACCCCGGGCCTGCTGGACCTGAACCCCTGGATCGCCAAGGTGGTCAGCCGGCCTTACAAGGCGAGGCGATTCGAATGAAGGGCGCCGCCATCCCGGGCCTGGCCGGCCTTTTGCCAGGGGCGAGCCTGATCGGGCTGCTGAGTGTCGCCTCGATCGCCCCACTGGCGATGGCGGCGACGACGCCAGCGCAGCAGGCCACGCTGGCGTTTCCCGAATATCCCGGCGCCAGTCATCCGCTGCCCGCCTGGGAACGTCCACGTCTTGCCATCTCCCAGACATCCGACCCACCTCAAGCGGTGATCGCTTATTTTGCTCGCCATTTGCCCGCTGAAGGGTGGCGCAGTGCGCCTCACAGCGTGGCCGAAGCGGTGGCAGCGGCGGATGCCGGCGCACCGGCCTGGCTGCAGTTCGAGCATCCGCGCCTGGGCCGCCTGGACCTGCAGATCCACGCGGGCCCTCATCCCCGCACCAGGCAACCGTTGACCATGATCTTTTCCCAGCGGATCCCCCCCAAGCCCTGAACAGAACCCGAGGTACGAGGATGAACCTGAGAGACAAGCTGCGCGCAAGCGGGTCGGAGCCGGAAGATACCCATCCGCCCGCATGGGAAAGCGATTCCGCGGTCAGCCAACCGGCCCAGGCCGCTCCATCCCCGCGCGCCGCGCTGCCACAGCTGGACGTGAATCGGCGCTTCCTGCTGCTGGCGGCGGCCGCCGCCTTTCTGGCCGCCACGGTGGGAGTCACCTACCTGAACAAATCGGCCGCAGGGCTGTCGGAGGCGGGGGAAAAGGTGGAGGTCGTGGTGCTCACCGAAGACGTGGAGCGCGGCTCGCGCCTCTCGGACGACCGCCTGACCACAGCCGCGATCCCTCGCGCCTTTCTGCCGAAAGGCGCCATTGAAGCGGGTGCAGAGCAGCAAGGCCTCGAAAAAGCCAAGGGAATGGTCGCATTGGCCCCGATGGTGGCTGGCGAGCCGCTGATCGAGGCCCGCGTCAGCCCGCCGGATCGCAAGCTGGGCATCGCCTATCTGCTTCGACGTGGGGAACGTGCCAAGACGATCAATGTCGATTCCGCTTCCGGTCTGGCGGGTCTGATCAAGCCGGGCAACGAGGTCGACCTGATCGCCACGATTCCTGACCCGAACAACGACATGCGCCGCATCGGCACTCCGGTGTTGCAGAAAGCGCGCGTGATCGCTGTGGGCGATCATCTGCTCGGCGAGGTGCGCAATGCGGAGGAGGAGGCCAAGGATGAGAGCGGCGGCATCGCCTCCGACAGCACGGTCACGCTGGCCATTCTGGCCAACAAGGTCGGCCTGGTGACCTTGCTCGAGGATCTGGGCAACCTGAAGGTCGTGCTGCGAGCGGACGGCGACACCAGCCTTCAAAAGACGCAATTCAGTGACGAGGCCATCATGGCGCTGGTGAGCGGCCGTGTACCGGGCCGCCCCGTGGTCCGCTCGGCGCCCGCGGTCCAGGCGCCCAATCGTCCCCGCGTGGTGATCCGCGAGGTGGTGCGTCCCGCGGAGCCCCCTCGCCCCCGCCCCCAACGCGTCGCCCCGCCGGCCCCAGTTCGGCCTGCTGCGCAAACCCAGACCGCGCCAGCCCCCAAAAAGCCGACCACCCCGCACGTCATTCGCTTCGGCGGAGGGGAGTGAAAGCGATCGCCCCGCCAGGCGGGTATAACGGGCTGGACCACCGCGACCTGAAAGGGGCGCTCGCTTGCTCAATCGCCTGAAAGCCCGCCTCGCGACCCTGGCGCTCTGCGTCAGCGTCAGCGCGGGAGGACTCGTGCTGGATGCCACCTGCCCCCGCCCGGCGCTGGCCCAGCGTCCCGATATCTCCATCCCGCTCGGCCAGACCACCATCGTGACCGCGCCGGACGGGGTGGAGCGCCTGGTCGTCGGCGACTCCAACATCGCGGACGTGGTGGCCCTTCCGGGCGGCAAGGAAATCCTGGTCAATGCCAAGAAAGCCGGATTCACGAACTTTCTGGTGTTTCCCAGCCGCGGACCGGTCAGGGCTTACCGGCTGGAGGTGATCGCCACGGCCCGCGACGAGTCGATCGCGGTGCGCATCCAGGTGCTGGAAGTGACGGAGCGCAAGCTGGGCCAGGTGGGCATGCGCTGGAACGACAAGTTGGGCTTCGTGGAAGCCATGCCCAATGCCCCCTTTCGCTTCGGCCTGCCCGTGCGCGCCGATGTGCTCAGCGCCACCTTGAATACGCTGGCCCAGGAACGCGACATTCGCGTGCTCGCGCAGCCCACGCTGGTGATCCAGAACGGCAAGAAGGGCGAATTCCTGGCCGGCGGCCAGATTCCCGTGCCCCTGCTGCAGGCGACCGCTGGCGGAGCGGCCTACACGGTGGAGTGGAAGGAATATGGCGTGCGCCTGGAAGTGGCGCCCCACCTCGAGGGCAACGATGCCATCACCCTGGCGCTGCGTCCTGAAGTGAGCACCATCGACCAGGAGAATGCCGTCCAGCTCAAGGATCTCAGCGTGCCGGGCCTGGCGACGCGCTGGGCCAAGACCGAGGTCCAGATTCCTTCCGGCGAGAGCCTGGTGATCGCGGGCCTGCTGCGCAAGGAAAAGATCCGCACAGCGAGCAAGCTGCCCTGGCTGGGCGACATTCCGCTGTTGGGCTACCTGTTCGGTTCAGCCAACTACGACGAGCGCGTCAGTGAACTGGTCTTCATCGTCACGCCCACCATCGTCAATCGCAACGTCGTGAAGCCGGAATCGGACTACGGCAAGGGCACCCCCGGCGTCTTTCCGAAGCCCTGACCATGGCAAAACGGGCGCGCATCATCACGCTGTTCGGCGGCAAAGGGGGAGTGGGACGCTCGGTCCTGGCCGCCAACATCGCGGTGGCCCTGGCCACCCGCCATCGCGCGAAAACGGTGCTGGTCGACCTGGACTGGCTCGCCGGCGGAAGCCTTGCCTCGTTCCTCGACCTGGACACCGGTGGCTTGCACTGGGGCGACTGGGTCAACCGCAACACGCCGCTGGCGCGCCTGCTGATCCCTCATCCCAGCGGGGTGCAACTGCTGGCCGCTCCGCCACCCGGTGAGGCCGTCATCCCGCATCGCCGGGTGGTGGCGCTGCTGCACCAGCTGGCCGAACACCACGACCACCTGATCATCGACACCTGCTGGCCGCACATCAGTCCCCTGATGCTGCCGCTGTTCGACCTGGCCTCGGTGGTCCTGACCATCGTGACGCCGGACATTCCCACCCTCCAGGCCACCAAGGAGTTGCTCGACCGCGCCCGCGACCTGCATTTTCCGAGCGATCGCCTGACCGTGGCGCTGAATCGAGAAGGCATCACGGCCGACATCTCCGCCGAGGACGTCGCCACCACGCTCAAACGCCGTCTGTTCAGCCGGATTCCCTACCACCCGCAGGTGGTGAGTGCCCTGAACCGCGGACTGCCGATTGTCAGCCATTCTCCCAACCACCCCGTGTCGCAGGCCATTCAGACCCTGGTCGAACGCTTGCAACAGCTTCCCGAGGTGGATCTGGCGCAACGCCCCCTGACGGAACTGACGCCCGAAGCCAGCGCAGCCGCCCATCCGATTCCGACGGCCATGACGGGCCCCTTGCCCGCGCCGCCAGCCGACCGCCATGCGCCAGGCCTGGCCGACGAAGCAGGCGGAGCCTTGATTCCCCGCGACCAAGACCAGCTCGCCCTGCGCGAGATGAAGGTGGCCATCCACGCCAAGCTGGTCGAGCAGATGAAACTGGAGGACATCCCGTTCGAACGGCTGGCCGACCCGGACTTCAAGTCCGTGATGCGGGAGCAGGTGGCCGAGCGGGTCAACCGCCTGATCGAGGACATGCAGCTCAAGCTGGCGACGCGCGGAGAGCGGGCCCGTATCGTGATGGACATCGCCAACGAAGCGATCGGCTACGGCCCGCTGGAGGGCTTCCTGGCCGACGACAGCGTCAGTGAAATCATGGTGAACGGGCCAGGGCAGATTTTCATCGAACGCCAGGGGCGCCTGACGTGTTCGGACCGCACCTTCACCGATGAGAAGCAGCTACGCGTGGTGATCGATCGCATCGTGGCGCCGATCGGACGGCGCGTGGACGAATCGAGCCCGATGGTCGATGCCCGCCTCCCAGACGGCTCCCGGGTGAACGTGATCATCCCGCCACTGGCCCTGAACGGTTCCACCATCACGATCCGAAAGTTCTCCAAACGACGCCTGGGGATCCACGACCTCATTCGCTTCGGCACCTGCACGGTGCCCATGGCGAGTTTCCTGGAAGCCTGTGTGCAGGCCAAGCTGAACGTGTTCATCTCGGGCGGCACTGGCTCGGGCAAGACCACCCTGCTGAACGTGCTGTCCTCGTTCATCCCGCCGGACGAGCGAATCGTCACGATCGAGGACGCGGCCGAACTGAAACTGGCGCAGGCCCACGTCATCTCGCTGGAGGCGCGTCCTCCGAACATCGAAGGTCAGGGGGCGATTCCGATCCGCGACCTGGTCCGGAACAGCTTGCGCATGCGGCCCGACCGGATCATCGTGGGCGAGGTGCGCGGGGGCGAGGCCCTCGACATGCTGCAAGCCATGAACACCGGTCACGATGGCTCGCTGGCCACGGGCCATGCCAACTCCCCGCGGGACGCCCTGGCCCGGCTGGAGACCATGGTGTTGATGGCCGGCATGGACCTGCCGGTCCGGGCCATCCGGGAGCAGATTGCCTCCGCGATCCACCTGATCGTTCAGCAGAGTCGTCTGACGGATGGCAGCCGCAAGATCACCCGCATCTCCGAGGTGACCGGCATGGAAGGTGAGATCATCAGCATGCAGGATATCTTCGAGTTTCGGCAGTCAGGCCGTAGCCAGCTACAGGTGGAAGGCGGTTTCCGTGCGACGGGCATCCGGCCTTACTGCCTGGATACCATCGAGAGTATGGGGTTCCAGCTCCCGGCCGACCTGTTTCAGAAAGGCCCTCTGACGTGATGATGGCGAACAGGATGCGCGGGTCGTGAGCCTGGCGACGCAGCTACTCCTCTTCGTGGGTCTGTTCGGGCTGGTCTTCGGGGCCGCCTGGTTCGCCCTGCGCGCCTGGCAGAGCCACCACGAACGGCCTGGGGCGGGCGCTACGCCCCAGGCGGGTGCGACGCCCGCCCGCCCCAGCGACCAAGGGGGTGAGCAAGCCCTCGCGAAACATCTGCGCCAGGCAGGCCTGGACCTCACCCCCCAGACCTTTCGGCAGCGCTGGCTGCTGGCCTCCCTCGGCGTGGCGGCGGTGGGATTCCTGATGGGCGGCCTGACCCCGGGGGGAGTCCTGTTCGGTGGGGGGCTCGGCATGGTGACGTGGCGGTCCCGCCACGCCTACCTGGAGATGCGCCGCAATCAACGCCTGGCGGAATTTCTGGACCAGTTCACCGATGCCCTGAGCATGATGGCCAATGGCGTCAAGAGCGGACAGACCGTGCTGCAGACCTTCGAATCGATTGCGACGGACTTTTCGGACCCGATCCGCGGGGAAGTAACGGAGGTGCTGCAGGAGCTGCGAATGGGGGTTCCGCTCGACGTTGCTCTGGCCGCCTGGGCCGAGCGCATTCCGCTCGAGGAGCTGGAAATCGCCACCACCGCCCTGATCGTGCAACGCCAGACGGGTGGCAACGTGGCCGAGATTCTGGACACGGTGGCCGAAACGATCCGGCAGCGCAACAAGCTGCAAAAACAGATTCGCACCCTGACGACGCAAGGTCGCATGAGCGGCTGGGTGCTGGCCCTGCTGCCCGTGGGGCTCTTCGTGGCGATGTTTCTGATCGCCCCTGACCGGACGGGCCTGCTGCTGAGCCACCCCATTGGCATGCTGATGACCGCGCTGGGGGCCGGCATGATCGCGGCCGGCGCCTATTTCATCAAGCGCATCGTGACGATCGAGGTGTGAGCGATGGACCCTGTGGTACTGCTGCTGGCGTTCCTGATTTTTGCCTCCACCTTCCTGTTCTTTCTGGCGATCGCCAAGCCCAAACAGCGCGAAGACGTCGAGGAACGCCTGAAGCGCCTCACCCAACCGGAAGAACGCCCCAGCTTCCGACCGCGGGATCCCGCGGCCGAGGGCAAGGCCAACCCCGACGCCCTGGCCGACCTCAACACCAAGCTGGACTCAGCCTTCAAGCCCTTCGTGGAGGAGCGCTTCACGGAAGGGGAGTCCAACGACCTGGCCAAGCTCCTGCAGACGGCGGGGCGCTACGCCATGACGCCGTTGCAAGTTCGCGTCTGGCAGGTCAAATGCGCCGTGCTGATGCCCCTCGGCGCGGTGGTCTTCGCGATCGCGCTGTTCGGTTACAACACGGCCATGGCAGCCCTGATGGCCCTGATTGCGGGCATCGGAGGCTACTGGTACCCGGTGCTGGTGCTGAGGCAGGAGGGCGATCGCCGACGCAACGCCATCTTGAAACAGCTCCCGACCGTTCTCGACCTGCTGACCGTGTGCGTGGAAGCAGGCCTCTCCCTCCAGGCGAGTCTCCAAAAGGTGGTGGAGAAGACGCGCCCCTCCCCGCTGCGCGAGGAAATCGACCAGGTCTTGCGTGAGATCCAGCTCGGACGTCCCCGAGGGGACGCGCTCAAGGAAATGGCCCGCCGCGTCGGCCTCAAGGAAATCAACTCGGTGGTCATGTCCATGATCCAGACCGAGGCCATGGGCACCAGCGTGGCCAAGAGCCTGCGCGTCCAGAGTGAGATTGCCCGCGACAACCGCATTCAACGCGCCCAGGAACAGGCCATGCAGGCCCCCGTGAAGCTCTCCTTCCCGCTGGTATTTTTCATCTTCCCGGTGGTCTTCATCGTGATCTTCGGACCGGTGGCCCTCGAATTGTTCACCAACTGGAGTGCGCCTTGAGCCCGGCGGCCGCGCTCTGCCTGACCCTCGTTCGAACGGGACAGCCATTGGCTTTGCGCGCGCGCGTGGCCGATACCGCCTGGCAACGCCTGGTCGGTCTGCTGGCGGGCCCTCCCCTGGCGGCGGCCGAGGGGTTGCTGCTCATCCCCTGCAACGCCGTGCACTGTTTCGGCATGCGCTATGCCATCGACGTGCTGTACCTCAGTCATCTCGGCGAGGTCCTGGCCATGCGGCACGCGATGCGCCCATGGCAGATGGATTGGCCGGTCCGAGGGGCACACGCCGTGCTGGAACTACCGGCCGGGCGCCTGCAGCAGGCTGGGGTCCAGCTGGGCGACCGGCTGTCGGGGCTGCCGTTCCCCTGAACGCGAGCCCCGTTCGGCCGACCAGTGCCCAGGAACCCCGCAATCGAGCGCAGATGAGGCTATAATGGGGCGCCATGCTGTCGCGCTGTCTGCCTGCCGCCCTCATTTTCAGCCTGCTCGCCAGTGGCGCCGCCCAGGCGGCCGTGGAGTTCCGAGACATTCCGCCGGGCCACTGGGCCCGCGTGCCGGCGAGCGTGCTGGCCGACCACCGCCTCATGGGCGGTCGCACACCGGTCGACTTCGCCGGAGAGGTCCCGCTGACACGCTACGAACTGGCCCAGACGATCAGCGCGCTCTATCGGGAGGGCGGACCACCGGCCACCTTCGTGGTGCTCAATGACATGCCGCCTGGTCACGAAGCCACGCGCGACGTTCAGCGGGTGCTGGGCTTCGAGTTGATGAAAGGCCCCAAGCCGGGCCTGTTTCGAGGAGATGCGGGGGTCTCCCGTGAGGAACTGGTCGAGGCCTTCGACACCCTGCTGGAAAAGAACGGCGTCTCGCCACCGGCGCGCCGGCGCCAGGCGGTCTTTTTTGCCGATGTGCCGGCCGGCTCCCCGCTGTTCGGCACGCTGGACCGGATCGTGAACCGCTATGCCCTGCTCGACAGCCGGCCTGGCAGTCGATTTTTTCCGCAGAACACCGTGACCCGGTTTCAGCTGCTCGGCATGCTGATCAAGGCCTTGCCCTATCTGAACCCGGCGGTTGAACGGGAGCTGCAGGAGGCATCTCAACCCACGCCTGCGCCGCTGGCTAGTCGTCCCCCGGACGGCGGTCCTGCCGGCCTGCCAACGCCGACCCCTGCGGCGACGTTGCCTGCTCAGACCGCCAGCGCCCTCCCCACAACGCAGCCCCGCAGCGGGATGCAGCGCCCGCTATGGCAAACCCGCGGCCAGCTGAACGGTTCCTTGATCCTGCTGTACAACGAGGATCTGCCCCGCCAGACCGGCGCCGTGACGACGGGAGAACCACCACAGTTTTCGGGGTCGATGCTCGGGGGCGGTGGAGCCAGCGGGGAGTACTGGCAAGGCCCATGGGGGGGAAGCGCCCAGCTGCGCACGGCTTACCTGGGTTTCGACATCCCCCACCAGGGACGAGCCACCCCGGTCGACATGCTGGACACGACCCTTTCCGGGGCCGCGTGGTACCGACTCAACCAGGAAGCCGACTGGGAGCTGGCCGTGGGCGGCGGCGCCCTGTGGCGCTCTCAGTTCAACCTCACGGGGCAACTGGTCAGCCAGTATTACCTGTCGGCAGACAAGACTTACATGGGCCTCGGCCCTGGGGCCGCCTTTGCCTACCGGGCCTCGGCCGATCTCGACGTGTTTGGGCGAGCGCTGCTCCTGCCCCTCTTCCAGAGCTATAACCTGCCGAGAGGTCCTCAGAGTCTGACGCGACTGGGGCTGGATCTCGACGGGCGGGCCCGCTATCGGTTGGTCGACCAGTGGGCCCTGGAGGGCGGCCTCGGCATGTGGCTGAGCCCAGCCCTGAGCGGTGGCAGCCAGACCATGCTGGGCGCCACCCTCGGGATCAGCAAGGACTTTTGAGGCGATGATGTTGCAGGCGACCCTGGCCGCAATCCTGACCCTGGCGTTGAGCGCGATGGCCCCGGGGGTGCTGGCGGATCATGTGGCCACTGAACTCCAAGGGCGGGGCGGTGAGCGTGCCCAGGTCGAGGTGCAGCTGGAGGCCGACCCGTTGCTCGATCTGCCCCGTGGCCACGTGCCGGCGATGACGGTCCGCCTGCGCCAGGCCGCCTGGTCGGGTCTGCCCCTGCCCGAGATGACGCTTCAACTGACCGACCTGCGTCTGACGAGCCAGGCCCTGATGGGGCTGCAGCCCCCGGCTCTGCTCGCCCCGGCCCCGATCTCGCTCCAGGTCGCGGCGAGCGAGGAGACGCTGACGGCCTGGCTCCGTCAGGCCGTGGCGATCGCCATTCCGGATGGATTCGCCGTCCCGCTGCCCCTGAAGAAAAAACTCGGTGAGCGCGCCCGGCTGCAAGCCTTGAAGGTCCAGCTGAGTGACGGACGCCTGCAATTGCAGGCCGAGGTGGTGGCGGCCCGAGGCGCGCCTCTGCCGATCGTCGTGACAGCAGTGCCGGAATCTCCGGACGGACACCGCATCCGACTGGCCGGGGCCGAGGCGACGTGGGCCGGCCGTCGCATTCCTGGGGTCGTGCTGAAAGCGATGCTGCGAACCCTGGAAGCCCGGCTGGACCTGGCCACGCTGCCGCTGCCGGGGGACGGCTGGCGCTTTCAGGGTCTTGAAGTGATCAGCCCGCTCCTGAAGGTGGAACTGGTCGGGACCCTCCCCGCAGACCCGGCCCCTTGGTTGCGTCCGGCGGGTTTTCCGGCCGCTCCCGAACAACCAGCTTCGACAGGCCTGCAACAGACCCCCGACCCGCGGGAATAAAAGGCCCGGTCGGTGTGCGGGATGCCTCCGGACCGCCCCGCATTGGCACGAGCCCTGGCCCTTGATCAAAGCCCTTGAAGCAGTTGGGATGAAAACCCTCGGGTTCCTCGAATTTTTCGGGAACCTGACGACCTTGGGCCTGCGCGCCTTGCGTCTCCTGCTCACGGGCCAGATTCACCACCGCAACGCCGTGACCCAGCTGGCCTTCATCGGCGTCGACTCCCTGCCGATCGCCTTGCTGATCTCGCTCTCGGTGGGCATGGTCTTCACCCTGCAGATCACCCATGAGTTCATCAAGTACGGGGCGACCACCGCCATCGGCGGGGTGGTCTCGATCGCCCTCGCGCGAGAGTTGGCCCCCATCCTGGTCAGCGTGGTGATCGCGGGTCGTGTGGGTTCGGCGATCGCCGCCGAACTGGGGTCGATGAAAGTCACCGAACAGATCGACGCGCTGGAAGCCTTTGCCGTCGACCCTGGCCGCTATCTGGTCGTGCCACGGGTGATTGCCTGCATGGTGATGGTCCCGTTGCTGACGGGCCTCGGCCTGCTGATCGGGGCCGCCGGCGGATGGCTGGTGGCCACCAAGATGATGGGCATCTCGTCGGCCTTGTTCCTCAACTCGATTCAGGGATTTCTGGTCCCCGCCGACGTCTTCAAGGGGATGTTCAAGGCCGGCATTTTCGGCTTCCTGATTGCCGTGATCGGCTGTCATCAAGGCCTGAACGCCAAGAAAGGCGCCCAGGGCGTGGGCGAGGCCACCACCAACTCGGTGGTCCACAGCATGATCGCGATCTTCGTGCTGAATTACTTCCTGAGCCTGGTGCTCTTTCCGGGGGGAGGCCTGCGATGAGCCAGGGCCCCACCATCCGACTCGAAGATGTCCACATGGCCTTTGGCCCGCGCCAGATTCTGACGGGCATCAATCTGACCTTTCTGCCCGGACGCACCAGCGTGGTGATCGGGCCGTCCGGTTGTGGCAAGAGCACGGTCCTGCGCCTCGTGGCGGGCTTGCTGAGGCCCACCCGCGGCAAGGTCTGGGTCGACGGGCGGGACATCACCCGCCTGTCCGCCGACGAGATGAAATCGTACCGGCAGCAGCTGGGCTTCGTCTTTCAGGCCGGTGCCCTCTTCGATTCGATGACGATCGGAGAAAACGTGGCCTTCCCGATTGCCGAGCATCTCGAGGTGCCCCGCCCGGAGCTGGAGCGCATCGTGGCGGAGAAGCTCGCCCGTGTGAACCTGCCTGGGGTGGAGCATCTCTACCCTGCCAACCTCAGCGGCGGGATGCAGAAACGCGTCAGCCTGGCCCGGGCGATCGCGCGGGATCCGGGCACGATCCTGTATGACGAACCGACCACGGGCCTCGACCCGATCACCAGCACCGTGATTGAAAAGCTGATTGTGGGCCTGACCCGCGACACGCAGGCCACTTCGATCGTGGTGACGCACCAGCA
This sequence comes from Candidatus Sericytochromatia bacterium, assembly GCA_035285325.1. Lineage (NCBI taxonomy): Bacteria > Bacillati > Candidatus Sericytochromatia > Candidatus Sericytochromatia bacterium. The sequence continues at coordinate 24,629 of JAYKJB010000063.1, read as the reverse complement.
CAGCACCATTTTCTGCGGGGACCACATCACCATGCTGTATCAGGGACAGGTCGTCGGCAGTGGCACGCCCGATGAGATGCGCGCCACCCAGGTCCCCCTGATCCGGCACTTTCTCGACGGCGTCGTCACTCAGGACCTCACGGGCGACTGACCCCTCGACCGTCTGACCGCTCGCCCAGGTTCCCGGAGGGCGAGGGCAGCCAATCCATCTCTGCCCGGGATCCTCACCCCAGACCCCACTCCGAGGCCTCCACCGTGATTTCTCCCGCTGCCAAAGTCGGTGCCGCGACCCTTGCCTCCCTGATCGCGATCGGGGTGGGGCTCAGCTGGCTGACCAGTTTTTCGCTGCGCCCCACCGGCTATGACTTCACCGTGCGCTTCGGGGACGTGGCGGGGCTCTTGCCGGGCGCCAACGTGCGCTACATGGGTCTGAGAATCGGACGCGTGAAGCACCTGGACCCTCGGGGGGCACTGGTGGAAGTCACGGTACACGTCAATGACAGCGAGACCCAGCTGCCCAAGAACGGACGCTACAAGATCATGTCGCTGGGCATCATCGGTGAAAAGGCGCTGGAGATCTTCCCCCCCAAGCCACCCCTCCAGATGAAGGGGCAGCCCGCTCCGAGCCCGGTGCCGATTGTCTGGCTGAAACCGCAGGAGGCCGTGCGAGGGGAGGACCCCTCGCGCTTGGAACTGGTGCTGGACGAGGTCACGGACACCTTCGAATCCTTCCGCAAGTCGGTCGACCCGAAGAAGTTCGAGCGACTCTTCGCCAAGACCGCGGAGAACCTGGCCAACACGACCGAGACGGTCAATCGGCTCGGCAACCAGGCCGAGGGTATCCTGAAAGGTTTGGAGGCGACCCCGCGCGACATCTCCCAGTTGCTGAAAACGGTGAATCAGCTCGCCACTCACGCCAACGAACTCGCCGCCGCCACGACGCCGCAGGAGGTCGCCGGAATTATCGGCGACATGCGGACCCTCTCGCGTGGCCTGGTCAGGAATTACGAGGTGCTGCTCGGACCGCAGCAAACCGCGGCCAATCAGCGCGCCGTGCAGGATCTGCGCAGCCTGATTCACCGGCTCGACCAGCTCGCCACGACCCTCAATTCGACGGCGGGCGATCCCGAGATTCAGCGCGACCTCAAAGACACCGTGCGCAACATCCGCGACCTGACGGCGCGGGTCACCGGTGCCACGGCCCTGACGGAATCGAAAAACTTCGACGGCATCGCGATCGAGCCGCAGGTTCAGGCGGTGGGCTTGAACAAACCGGACGGCACCGGCCTGGCGGCGAATCTGGGCGTCAGGATGCGGGTGGCCAACAACACGATTGCAGCGGGCATCGAGCAGGTCGGCGAAGGGAACTTCTTCAACCTGTCTCTGGGTGACACCAAAGTGTGGGGGCCTGCCGGATACCATTTCGGGCTGATTCGCTCGAAAATCGGGGTGGGCCTGGACTACGGTCTGACGGACCGGGTCACGCTGATGGGGCAGCTCTTCGACCCGTTCAGGCCACATATCCGGCTGGGAGCCAGCTACTTCCCCCTGGGAGAAAGCCAGTACGGTCTCATGGCGCAGTGGGCCCGCCCCATCTCCAACAACGAGAACACGGTCTGGCTTGGCCTGGAATGGCGGCCGGTCAAGGAGGCGGAAAAGAAGTAGGGGAAAAGCTCTCACCCTCCCGGAGCGGCCTTGAAAACGGGTGTTAAGCGACTCACCTGTGGGGGTATTCTCAGCATGGCGGGCCGGCCTGCCGCCGCCAGCCGCGTGACACACCAGCGTCGAGGTTCCATGACCAGCGAAGTCATTGCAAGTCGCTACCGAGTGATCAAAAAGCTCGGAGAGGGCGGCATGGGCCTGGTGAACCTTGTCGAGGACACCACCACACATCAGGAAGTCGCGCTCAAGGTCCTCTCCTCCAAGCTGGGTGCGTCGGAAGAAGCGATCTTGCAATTCAAGCAAGAGTTTCGCCAGATGGCGGCGCTGCGCCATCCCAACTGCTGTGCGGTGTACGATTTCGGCCAACTTCCGGATGGCTCGCCCTTCCTCACGATGGAAGTGGTGCCCGGCCAAGGCCTCGATGAGATGCTGCCGCTGGACAACGAGACCTTCCGCAGCGTGTTCAGCCAGCTGATGCTGGCGCTAGGTTACCTCCACCAGCAAGGCTTCGTTCATTGCGACATCAAGGATGAGAACGCGCGCGTGCGACCCGATGGGGAAGTGCGCCTCATGGACTTCGGATTGATGGAGCGCGCGGGCGGCGCCTGCGGCACGATCAAGGGCACGCTGGGTTACATGGCCCCGGAAATGGCACGGGGGGGCCGCCTGGACCAGCGCGTCGACCTGTATTCCATGGGATGCCTGGGCTACCAGATGCTGGCAGGCCGCCTGCCCTTCACGGATCAAGAGCCAGTGGCGCTGATTCAAGCCCATCTGAAGCAAGCGCCGACCCCGCTGCGAGAGCTGAATCCTCAGGTCGACCCTGTCTGGGAGAGGGTCATCCATAAATTGCTGGAAAAGGATGCACCGGCGCGCTATCAGTCCGCGTACGACGTCCTGGAGGATCTCGGCATCGACGTGGGAGAAACGTCCGGCGCGGTGCTGCTCTCGCCCTCGTTCGTGGGCCGAGCCGCCGAACTCGACCGCCTGAGCCAGGGCCTGGAACGCTTGAGCCAGGGGCTGCCGGCCGGTGCCCTGTTGCTGAGTGGACCAGCCGGCGTCGGCAAGAGTCGCCTGGTCAACGAGTTTCGCTTCGCGGTCCAGATGCGAAACCATCCCTTCGTCGTGGGAGCGTCGTATGAACAGGGCACGGCGCCCTATGGGCCGTTCGTTGAGATCTTGCGCGGCCTGGTGCCGGCCTTTCGGGAGCATGTTCCGGATTTGCTCAACCGCCAGGCGCCGATTCTGGTCAAGTTGATCCCGGACCTGAGCACGCTGGCACAACTGGACCCCATCGTCGCGGCTCCCGACCTGGACCCGCCCTCCAAGGAAAAGATGCGCCTGCAGGCGGCCGTCTCGGAACTGCTGGCGGGTTTGGCCAGTCGCCGCGGCGTCGTCCTGGTACTGGAAGACTGTCACTGGGCGGATCCGCTCTCCACCGAGTTGCTGACTTACGTGCTGCGGAATTACCGGGAAGCGCCCCTGCTGTTCCTGCTGAATCATCGCGGCACGCCCGAAGGCCAGCCGGCCTGGCTGCCTCTGGTGGAGACCCTCGTGCTGGAGAATCTTGCGGGGGAACAGCTCCACGGCATGGTCGCCTCCATGCTCGGCTCATCGGAAATCGGCGCGACGTTCCTGGAGCAGATGGCGGCATTCTCGGAAGGCAATCCGTTTTTCATCGAAAAACTGCTCGAACACCTGGTGCGAAACCAGACCCTTTGCAAGCGCAAGGGACGCTGGAACAGCGACATCACGCTGACGCCGGAACAGATGCCCGGCGACTTGCAAGGCCTGTTGCTGGAAAAATTGGCCACCCTCAGCGAAGCGGCCTTGACCATTGCGCGCATCGGTGCCGTGCTCGGGCGTGAACTCGGCCTGGACATGCTGCTGCGCGTGACCCGTCTTCCCGAAGATCGCCTGTTCGACGCCCTGGCGGAACTGGCGGAACAATCGATCCTGGTCCGCACCGAGGAGGCCGGTTATCGGTTCGTGCAGGGACAGCTGGGCGAGGTGCTCTACGCCAACCTGGAGCCTGGCATGAAAGGACAGCTGCACGCTGCGATCGCGGAAGCGCTGGAGGCCACCCTGGGGGAAACGCCGCTCTCGGAAGCCCCGCTGGCCCTGGTGACGGCGATCGCGCACCACGCCATCCACGCCGCAGACAAGGAAAAAACGCTGGCATTTGCCCTGGAGGCCGGCACCCGCAGTGCCAACCTGTTCGCCAACCAGGAAGCGCACCGCTTCCTCAGCGCCGGGCTTGAATGGCTGCAGGCCGAGGAAGCCGAAAACCCGACAGGTCTGCCCACCCCGCGTCAGCACCTGATGTTGCATTACAGGCGAGTGCGAGGGGACGTCTGTCGCGTCTCCGGTCGCTCCGAGGAAGCCACGGCGGATTACGGCGTGTGCATTCCGCTGGCGGAAACGCTCCAGGAGTCCTTCCACCTGGGCCGCTTGCTCACCTCGGCGGCCAAGGTTGCCCAGATGAGCAATGACTATCCCACCGCCCTCGCGCTCACCAATCGCTCGATCGAAACCTGCCAGGCCGGAGGGGACGAGGCCGGCGCGGCGCGAGCGTTGCTGACCAGCTCCCGCATCCTGTATTTCACCGGCAAGCCGACTGAAGCCGCTGAACATACCCATCGTGCCCTGGAGTTGGCGCGGTCCGCCCAGGTTCCTGCCTACATTGGCGAGGCGTTGGGATTTGCCGGTTTGATGTACGTCAGCGGGGATCCCGACAAACTGGAGGAAGGTGAAAATAACCTCAAAGAAGCGGTCGACATCCTCAGTGCCGTGGGCGACCGGGTGGGACTGAACAACGCCTACAACCTGCTCGGCAATGCCCAGAACATGCAGGGCAACTTCGACGCCGCCTGGGAAACCTTTCAGCAAAACAAGAAAATTTGTGTCGAGATCGGGCTGCGCGACGAAGAGATCTTCGCCATCCTGAATCTGGCCATCACGGCCTACGAGCGAGGGCAATACCGCGATACCATCGAGCTGGCACGGGAAGCGAACGGAATCGCCACGAGCCTGAACTCCAAGTTTCCGCTGGGCATGGCGTTCACCCTGGAGGCCTGCGCCTCAACCTACCTGGGCGACATGAGCCAGGGCCTCGAACTGGCGGGCACGGCCCTCGAACTGGCACGCGAGATCAAGAACAAGTATCTGGAAGCGCTGGTGCTGCAGTACACGCTGGAAATCCAGTTGCAGCTAGGTCGCCTCGAGCAGGCCCGGGCGACCGGCCAGGCCCTCACAGCCTTGATCCAGGAAACGGGCAACACCGAACCCGAAAGTCGGATGCAGGCGATGTTGGGCGAGGTGCTGGTGCGACTGGGAAAGAGCGACACCGGCGTCAACCTGGTGACCCAATCGCTGGAAGCCTCGCGCAAAGCTCGCGCGAAGGGCAATCAGGTGCGTGCCCTGCGCACCCTGGCCTGGTGTGAACTTCAAGCCGGCCAGCTCGAGCGGGCCTGTGCCCTGGCTGAGGAGGCCCGCACGATGGCGCTGACCATCGGTGCCCAGCATCAGGGGATGCTGGCCTCCCTGTTGCAAGGCGAAGTGCTGCTGCGCTTGGGGCAAGCCGACCAGGCCGCGCTCTGCTTCGAGCACGCCAAACAAGGGGCGGAGGCGCTGGGTACCCCGCTGCAGCGAGCCGCTGCACTGCACGGCCTGGCCTCGGTGAACCCCTACCAGCGGGTGAACAAACAACGCTTCGTGGAGGCCCAGAAGGTCTTCCGGACCTTGCTGGAGGACTTTGACGATGAAGCACGGCGTCACTTCGTGTCTTTGCCGGAACGCCTGCGCATCCAAGGTGCGGAGGCGCTGCTGGGGCTCGCGCCGGCTTCAGGGGAAGCGGTCACGGGCGGAGCGCCCGGCGAACGCCTCATCCGGATGGCCCGAGAACTGGCCGATCTGGCTTCCCAGGTGGCGGCCCAGCACAGCGAGAACAATGCCACCGAGGATACCTTGCTGCGGCTCGAGCGCGTCCTGGACTATGCAGAATCGCTCACGGAGCTGCGTGATCCCGAGCAGGCTTTGAGCCGCGCGCTGGATGGCCTGATGTCGGAGGTCAAAGCCGAGCGCGCCTATCTGATGATCGAGGCGGACTTCTTCACCGGCCAGATCATGCGCCACATTCGTCCAGACGGCGGCTATCAGGCGGATTGGGCCCTGGCGACCCAACTGATCACCCAAGCCCGCACCAGCGGCAACGGCGCCTGGGTGGAGGACGCTCCCACGGATCCCCGCACCGCAGAGGCCGTCAAGACCAACAGCCTGCGTGTCCAGACGGCGATGGCGGTGCCGGTGCGACTGGGACAGGCCGTCGTGGGTGAGCTGTACCTGGATCGCGAGACCGCCGATGGGCTGGCTTACCAGGACGAGGACCTGCGTTTCGTCTCGCGGCTGGCGGACCAGGCCTGCATCGCCGTGCGCAACGCGGCGCGGGCGGCCCAGATGGCGCAGCGCAGCCGCCAGCTGGAAATGCTCAACCAACTGGCGGAGAAAATCAATGAAACCCTCGTCGTGGAGGAGGTGCTGAACCTGGTGGTGCGCCTGACGCTGGAGGTCACCCACGCCGAACGCGGTTTCCTCATGCTGCTGGATGAGCTGGCCGGAGAGCATCAACTCGTTTGCAAGGCCGCCTTTGACCGCGATGGCAAGGCCCTGCTGGAGGAGCGTATTTCACGTTCGATCTGCGACAAGGTGCTGACCACCGGACAGGCCATCACGGTGGTGGACGCCCTCGCCGACGAGGAATTTCAGACGTCCAAGTCGATCATGTCCCTGAACCTGCGCACGCTGATGTGCGTGCCCCTTCAGGCCAAGGGGCGCAACCTGGGCGTGCTGTACGTCGACAGCCAGGCCGTGGTGTCGACCTTCAGCGAACGGGACCTCGACCTGCTCCGGGCGATCGCGGGCCACTCGAGCGGCGCGATCGAAAACGCGACACTCTACACCCGCCTCAACCAGCGCGCCGACGAACTGGAGAAGGCCCTCGACATGTACCGTCGGGCCGAGCACGAGGCCAGCACCGACGTGCTGACCGGACTCTACAACCGGCGCTTCTTCCAGGATCAATCGTCGCGCGAGATCGAGCTGTCGAAACGCCAGCACCGCAACATGGCCGTGATCATGCTGGATGTGGACCACTTCAAGAAATTCAACGACACCCACGGCCATGCCATCGGCGACGAGGTGCTCAAGGTCGTCGGCAAAATTTTGCCCCAATCGGTCCGAGCCAGCGACCTGCCCTGTCGCTTTGGCGGCGAGGAATTTGTGATTCTGTGCCCCGACACCGACTCGCCGGGGGCCTGCACCGTGGCCGAGCGCATCCGGGAAGCCATCAGCGAGGTGGAACTGGTCGACCTGGAAGGCAAGCCGGTGGGCCGAATTACCGCCTCGCTGGGCGTGGCTTCGCTGTTGCCGACCGACGAACGCGTGGCCGAGTTGCTCGAACGGGCGGACACGGCCCTGTATGCGTGCAAGGCCGGGGGACGCAATCAAGTTCAGAGCTGGCAAGAAGGCATGCTCTCACCGGAAGAATTGAAGAAGCAGGAAAGCCAGGCCAAGGCCTCGCAGGCGAGCCACTGATCGCGTCGCTCGGAACGCAGCGGCCCGCCGTCCGGGCTACTGACGGGGATTGCCCTTAGAGGGCCAGGCCACGCAGCAGACTGACCAGCAATTTGGCCACGATCTGGATCGTGAAGAGGGCCAGAATGGGTGACAGGTCGAAGCCTCCCATGGGCGGCATCAAGGCCTGGAATGGGCGCAAGATGGGGCTGACAACCTGATCCAGAAAGCGCACGACGGGGTGATACGGGTCGATGCGTGGCAAAAAAGTCAGGAAGGCGCGCACGATGATCATGATCTGCAACACTTCGCTGACGATGAAAATGGCGTTGGCAGCTGGAATCAACAAATCCATGAGGCGTTCCCCTTCAGCGCACGGGTTTGAGGTCGCCCGACAGGGCACTGGAGCGGTCCGTCGCCGCCTTGACGGCCTGGATCAGGATGGAGCGCAAGGCGGCCGCCTCAAGGACCTGTAGGCCCGCGGCGGTGGTGCCCCCTGGCGAGGTCACCTGCTCCTTGAGTTCCGCTGGATGCATCCCGGTTTCCTTGACCATGCGGCTGGCCCCGATCACCGTCTGCAGCACCAGTTGCCGCGCCACACGACGTGGCAGGCCATTGTACACCCCCGCCTCGATCAGGGCCTCGATCATCAAGAACACATAGGCGGGCCCGCTGCCCGAGAGGCCTGTCACGATGTCGAAATACGACTCTGGAAGCTCCGCCACCTCGCCCACGGCCTCGAACAGGCGAACCGCGCGCGCCTTCTGTTCCGCACTGGTGGCGCCGTTGGCCGTCAAGGCCGCCATGCCCTCTCCCAGCAGGGAGGGCGTGTTGGGCATGACCCGGACGATCGCGGCCCCTTCCGGAAGATGTGCCCCCAGGTCGGCCAGCGTTTTGCCTGCCAGGATCGAGGTCACCAGAGTCCCGGGACGCCAGGCATCGCGCAGCGGGTCCAGCACGTCGGCCATCTGATTCGGCTTGACCGCGAGCAGCACATGCGAGGCTGCGGTGCAGGCCCGATTGTTGGCCGTCACGGCGATGCCGAATTCACTGGCGAGATAGTCGCGACGGGACTCGAGCGGGTCACTGATGAGGATTTCACCCGCCGCGTACAGGCCCTTGGCCAGCACCCCGCGCACGAGCGCCTCGCCCATGGCACCCCCGCCGATCAGAGCCATCTGAATCATCATGCAAACTGCCGGCCCTTGCGGGCCGGCATCTCCTGAATCGGACAGGGAGCGTTCAGCGGACGCGCCAGAAGAGGTCCTTCGGCTGCTGGTTGTTGCCCATCCAATCCCGCTCGGACTGGAAGGTGTTGATGACCACATTGGAAGGCGTGAACAGGAAGATGGATTCGCCAATCTTGTCCTGGTGGCCGTCCAGCGCATGGCAGGCCCCGGAGACGAAGTCGACCAGTCGCTGGCTCTGCTCGGGAGCCAGACCCATCAGATTCAGGATCACAGCCTTGCGGGAGCGCAGGTTGTCGAGAATGCCGAGGGCCTCATCGAACGAGCGAGGTTCAATCACGACGACCTCGTGGTTGGCCGTGGTGGGCAGACCCACGATGTTGCTGCGTCCGGACGGCATCGGGGCCGGGGGCGGCGTCAAGGGCGTCGCGTGAATGGCCTTCTGGCGTGCCTTTTCTTGCTGTGCCGCGGCCTCCTCGTAGGGCGCCTCGTCATACACGTCGTCGTCCTCGGGATCGAACCCGACCATTTTCTGTAAGTTCGACAAAAACCCGGCGCCCATCGAATTCCTCCTTCGTGTTCCCAATTTATCGAGCAAGCCTCTACCACCGAGAGGCTGTTCTTACTGGTTCATCGTTCCGCGTTGCGCAGCCTCACCCCGAAACAACGCGCTCCCCACTCGGATCAGGGTGGCGCCCTCTTCGATGGCGACTCGATAGTCCTGTGACATCCCCATAGAAAGGTGTTGGAAGTGACTTGGCCCGTGACAGGCGACCCGGTCGAACAGCCCCTTCAGCGACTGGAACCAGGGCCTGGCGAGTTCCGCGTCGGCTGCCTGAGGGGCCATGGTCATGAAACCCTGAACCTCCAGACCAGGCAGTCGTTCGAACGCACGTTCTGCGACCGCTGGCGCCTCCTGCGGTGGGAATCCATACTTGCTCGGCTCTCCGGATACGTTGACCTGAAACAAGACGGGTTGAACGAGTCCTCGTACGAGCGCTTCGTGACTCAACGCCTCTGCGAGCCGCCAGGAATCCACCGAATGGACCAGGGAAAAGTTTCCCACCACCAGTTTGACCTTGTTGGTCTGCAGATGCCCCACCAGGTGCCAGCGCAGCGAGTGTGCCGCGAGGGCCCTTTGCTTGGGCACGGCGTCCTGAACCTTGCTTTCCCCGAAATCGGTCAGACCCAAGGCCTGAGCTTCCCGAAGAATGTCGACGGGCGAATACTTCGTGACGGCGACGATACGGACCGCGTCGGGAGAGCGACCTCCCCGCTCGGCGGCGTGTCGAACTTGGGCCACGAGGTGCCGGATCCGCTGGTTCAGGCTGATATCGTCCAAGTCCCCTTTCCTGAAATCAAGTCCAGACGTGGGTCTGGAGATGGAAACCGAGTAAATATAGCACCTGCGATCCACATTAACAACGGCCTCCCCGGGCCATCTGTGCGACGCATCACGTCCGTCTGGTGCCGAACCCACGGGGAGTGGGGGCATCCTGAACGCTTTCACCATCGATTTCAGCCAGTCTGGCCAGGTGAAGGCTCCGGCGCGCTGGCAATCTGGTGGAGCCACCCGACCATCCAAGGCGTGCCGGCGTGCGCGGCGGGAGAACGGTTTGCTCATGACGGAAGTCCAGACCGTGCCGGTGATGCATCTCGAGGTGGCCCATTTGCTTGGAGACCGTTGTGAGATCCTGATTCCCGCCCAAGCGCAGCGCCTGCGACCGGCGGTGGTCTTTTTTCATGGCCACGGCATGGACGAGACCCAGCTGCGCACCCGCACCGACCTGGGCTGGCGCGCCAATCAACGAGGCTGGCTGGCTGCCAGTGCCCTGCTCGGAAGCCGTGCGCATTGGGGCGGCAGCGCTGCGCTGGAGGCGGCGGGCAGACTGCTTTCCCATCTGGTCACCCAGCATTCGGCCGATCCGCAGCGCCTGTATCTGGTCGGCTTCTCCATGGGAGGGGGCACTGCGTTGCTGGCCGCCATCAACCCGCTGAGCTTGCCCTATCGCGCGGCCGCGGTCGCCAGCAGTCAGGGATTCAGCGACCTCAGGAGCCTGGCGCAGGCAAACCCCACCCTGGCCGGCAGCATCCTCAGGGCTCACCCCAGCCTTCGGCGATCGTCCCGGACCGCCTCACACTCGCTGCTGAAACAGGCAGAAGGCCTGCGGGGCATCCCGGTCTACCTCGAGCACGGACTGGCGGACCTCAGCGTCCCCCCCGCGCAGACCCAGCGTTTGGCGGAACGACTGTCAGAACTCGATATTCCAGCCGACGTCCACCTTTATCCGAGAAGGGGGCACAGCGAGCGCACCATTCAGACGAGCGCCATCCTGGATTTTTTCGCCCGCACCACACCGCCCTTGTGACTGGGGTCTCTTGACCGCTCTGTGGACGTTGGCGTTAACTCGTGAGGGGTTATCTGGAACCTCACCCACGACCAGGGAGTCTCCGCCGTGACCACCGCGACCCTGTCCTCCTCCACCCCGGACATGATCCAGGATTACCTGGGGCGACTCCGCCTGAAGAATTTCTCCGAGCACACCCTGCGCTGCTATGGGCTGGACCTGTTACAAGCACAAGCCAGCCTGGGCAAGCCGCTGGCCCTGGCCAGCCACGAAGACCTGGAGGTCTACATCGCCGGGCTCGGCCGCAAGGGCATGAAGGGCACCACCGTGCGCCGGAAACAAGCTTCGTTGAGGGGCTTTTTCAATCATTGTCTGCGGCAGAAGGTGATCAGCATTGACCCGACGGGGAACTTCGAACCCCCCAAAGTGGAGGATCGACTGCCGATCTATCTCAATGCCGCCCAGGTTCAGGCATTGCTGGATGCCTTGCGCGAGGACTCCCCGGCCGACCGCCGCGAAGCCGCGATTGTGAAAGCGCTCTATTACACCGGGATGCGCGCGGGTGAGCTGGTGGGGCTCAACATCGAGGACCTGTTCCTGGAAGAACGCGAACTGCGCGTCTTCGGCAAAGGACGGCGGGAGCGCATGCTGCCAATCAGCGAGGCGCTGGCCCAGGCCATCCAGACCTGGCTTGAGGTACATCCCGTGGGCAAGGGCCCGCTGTTCATCTCGCTGCAAAATCATCACCGACGGCTCAGCTACGACAGCGTCTACAAGACCGTCAAATGCGTGATGGCGCGGGCAGGACTCGGGAACCGGAAATTCAGCTGCCACAAGCTACGACACACCTTCGCCACCCGCCTGATCAACCGCAAGGTGTCGATCGACAAGATTCAAAAGCTGCTCGGGCACCGGCGCATCGACACCACCACCATCTATGCGCATACCGAGTTGGGAAGTGACCTGCGCTCGGCACTCGAAAACGCCCTGTAAGGGACGCGCTTGAACTGGCGTCTGCTGATGGACGGGCCAGGCGAGGGGGCCTGGAACATGGCCATCGATGAGGCCATTCTGGAAGCGCATCGGCTGGGTGAATCGCCCGCCACCCTGCGGCTGTATCGCTGGGTGTGTCCCACCATCTCGCTGGGATATGCCCAGCGCGTCCCGGAGGCCCAGCTCCGCGTCTGGCGTGAGGCCGGCGCCACCCTGGTGCGACGTCCCACCGGCGGTCGGGCCGTCCTTCACACGGCTGACGTGACCTACAGTGTCGTCACGCAGGGATTGCCGGACAGCGTGTCGGCTTCGTATCGCCTGCTGAGCGCCCCCCTCGTCTCCGCCCTGGCGTCCCTGGGGCTCCAGGCAGGGCTGATGCCGGGGGAAGGGCGCGCGGCCAGGGAGTTGGGCTGCTTTGCCCAGGCCACGCCCGCCGACCTGACGGCAGGCGGCGCCAAGATCTGCGGCAGCGCCCAGGTGCGCCGGCAGGGAACCGTCTTGCAACACGGCACGATGTACCTGCGTCGGGCGAAAGAATTCGACTGGCTTTCGGACACCGCACAGGCCCGTACCCTCACGGAATTGCTCGCGCGCCCATTGGGCTGGCAAGAGGTGGCCCATGCGATTCAGGAAGCGTTTCAGCAACATTTTCCGGGCAGCTGGCGCCCGGGCGTCCTGTCAGAGGACGAACGACGCCGAGCCGAGCTCCGGCGGCCCAGCTACGAGGTGGATATCCCCCCTGCCTGACGGCCAATGGCAGCGCTCAACCGGGCGCTACAAACCTTCCACCAGGCCCAGCCACTCGTCATTGGCCTCAGCGAGGGCCTGCTTGGCCTGTTCGTATTCCTGCTGCACCGCCGCGGCTCGCAGGCCGTCCTGGTAGACCTCAGGCGCCACCATGTCGGCTTCGAGTTGCTGGATGCGTCCTTCCAGCGCCATGACCCGGGCTTCGACCTCTTCGATCGCCCGGGCTTGCTTGTAGCTCAAACGGACGGGTTTGGCAGACTCGCGACTCGGCGCGGCGGGCGTTTCAGCTGGCGTCTCCCGCTCCTGTGTGGTCAGTCGCGCTTCCTGGCGCACGGCGTCGTGCTGCTCGAGATAGCGCGCATACCCTCCGAGATACAGGTCCGCCCGCCCACCCTCCAGGTGCAGGACGTGAGTGGCGACCGTCTCCAGGAACCAGCGGTCGTGGCTGATGATCACGGCGGTTCCGTCGAATTCGGTCAAGGCCTCGGCCAGTTCTTCCTTCGCTCCCAGGTCGAGATGGTTGGTGGGTTCATCGAGCAACAGCAGGTTGCGTGGCTCAAGCAGCAATTTGGCCAGCGCCAGGCGACTCCGCTCCCCGCCGCTGAGCTGTCGGATCGGCTTGAAGACATCCTCGCCCCGGAACAGGAAGCAGCCGAGCAAGGTGCGCAGACGCGCCACCGGCACGGTGTCATCGACCGACCAGGCTTCCTCCAGCACGGTCTGGTCGGGGTCGAGACTGTCCGCCTGATTCTGCGAGAAATAGCCGGGCAGAACCCGCATTCCCACAGCAATTTCCCCCGTGGTAGGGGTCTCCACCCCGGCCAGCAGCTTCATCAGCGTTGACTTGCCCGCCCCGTTCGGGCCGACCAGTGCCAGGCGCATGCCGCGTTCGAGTTCCAGCCGCTCAAGGTCGAACAGCTTGCCCCGCCCATAATCCTTGGACAGCGAGGTCAGCGTGAGCACCAAGCGACCTGAGGGGGGGGCGGCCGTGAAGCGAAAGCGAATCGAGCCCTGCTCATCCGGGGGCGCCTCCACCCGCACCAGACGGTCCAGCGCTTTTTCCCGACTCTTCACGGCTGACGCCTTGGTGGCCTTGGCGCGGAAGCGGTCGATCCAGCTCTGCATCTTCTCGACCTCGCGCTGCTGACGTTCGAAGGCCGCCTGCTGGGCTTCTCGACGTGCCTCACGCTGAACGCGGTACTGGCTGTAATTGCCCCGGTAGGTGCTGAGACGCCCCCCATCCAGTTCGGCCACGTAGGTCACCACGGCATCCAGGAAATGACGGTCGTGGGAGATCAGCACCAGCGCGCCCGGATAAGCGGCCAGATAGCTTTCCAGCCAGGCGATCGCCTCCAGGTCGAGGTGGTTGGTCGGCTCGTCGAGCATCAGCAACTCGGGCTGGATCAGCAACAACTTGGCGAGCGCCGCGCGCATCTGCCACCCCCCGCTGAACTCGGCCACCGGACGCGCACGGTCGGCCTCCGAGAAGCCCAGGCCACTCAACACCCGGCCAATCTTGGCATCGACCAGCCAGCCATCCAGCCGTTCCCACTCCGCCTGCAACTCGGCGTGCTGGTTCACCAACCCCTCCAACGCGGCGGCATCCGCGACCTCCATCGCCGCCTCCAGGTCCGACAATTCAACACGCAGCGCAATCAGACGAGGAAACGCCTGCCACATCTCGTCCTGCAGGATGCGCCCGAGGTCACCCAGCAGTTCCTGCGCCAGGTGCCCGATCGTCAGCCGAGGACGCAGCACGACGCGCCCGGCGTCGGCGTCCAGGTCGCCGAGGATGATGCGAAAGAGGGTGGATTTGCCTGCCCCGTTGGGGCCGACCAGGCCCCAGCGCTGGCCCGGCGCGACGTGCCAATCCACGCCGTCGAGCACGGTCTTGGTCGGGTAGTGCTTGGAAAGCTCGGTCAGTCTCAGCGTCATCGGTCCAGGCGATTGTACCGCGAGATGGTCATTGAACGGGCTGCAGGAGACGGGTCAGGGCATCCAGCGCCGCCAGGACGCGCGGCCCCGGACGTGAGATCAGGTCATCCGGCAAGGTATGCAGGCGCCCGCGCTGCACGGCCCGCAAGCGAGGATAGCCGGTCGCCACCCGGCGCAGCGCCCTGCGCCGGTCCTCCGGGGCCAGCAACACCTCCGGATCGGCGAGCAGCAGGCCCTCCCAGCTGAATTGCGGGTAGGGGCCGGGCAAGCGGGACGAGACAGGGTTGGTGCCGCCCGCCAGCCGGATCAGTTCGCCGATGTAGCTGTGAGGTCCCGCGAGCATCAGAGGCTCGTCCCAGACCAGATAGACCGTGGTGGGACCGGCCGCGGCCGGCAAGCGCCGGCGCCGCAGGGCCAGCCCTTGGGACAGGTCGTTGGCCCAGCGAGCCCCGCGCTCCGGCACCCCGGCGGCCTCGGCGATCGCCCGCATGTTACGTCCCACGTCGGCCAGCTGGAGGGTCGGGAGGACGATCAGGCGAGCCCCGGTCAGGCGGGCCAGGCGCTGAACCGGTCCCTGCTCTCCCTCCAGCGCGAGAATCGTATCCGGACGCAGACTCACAACGCGCTCCTCGTTCCAGCCGCCCACCGCGCCGACCACCGGCAAGCGGGACACCGAAGGCGGCTGGTTGCACCAGCGCGTGCGCCCCACGAGGCGGTCACCCAGGCCGAGCGCACAGACCATCTCCGTCAGCGAGGGGCCCAGCGAGAGGATGCGTCGGGCCCCCCCCACGGGCGTCGCCCCAGGGGCGGAGGCCGGCACCCCGCTGCGGGCCGTGGGGGCCGCGACTGCCGGCAAGGCCAGCAGGCACATCAGCCCCCATCCCGCCAGCGCCGCGCGCAACCATGTCCGCGGCGTCAAGCCAGACGTCATCCTGGACCTCAAGGCGTGCTGGTGGCCAGTCCGATGCGCTTGGCGCCGCTGCCCTTGACCCGGTCAATCAGCGCGATCACCTGCTCGTATGGCAGCGACTTGTCGGCCGCGATGACGAAGGCGGTTTCGGGGTTCTTCTCGACCGCAGCCTTGACCTCCTCCACGAGGCCGTCCGGCGTTTGGGGCTTCTCTTCGAGCCGGAGGCCGTCGCGCGTCAGTTCGATCGTCAGCGACGGGGGCGTGTTCTCCGCCGAGGAGGCCTCCGGCAATTGCGCCGTGATCGAGGTGCGAACCTGGGGCAAGAACGCCATGACCGCCAGAAAGATCGTGAGAATCATCATCACGTCGATCATGGGTATCAGTTCGAAGCGTGGCGAACGCGTGCGCCTACTTGATCGGCTGAGCAAGGGGCAAGCCTCCGGGGGTCGCGGGCGCCGCGGTGTCCTTCAGCCAGGCATCGAGGTCCATGGCCAGGTCGTCGTTGCTGTTCTGCAGCGTGTGGTGGCCCAAGGCGGCCACGATCGCCACGACCAGACCACCGGCGGTGGCGACCAGGGCCTCGGAAATGCCGCGAGACAGCTCGGCCAAGGGATTGGCCGGGGGCGCCGCAGAAATCTGGTAGAAGATCAGGATCATGCCTGAGACCGTCCCAATCAGACCCAACAGGGGCGCGATCGAGGCGATCGTCCCGAGCCAGGAAATGCGCCGTTCCTGGGAAAGGACCATCTGGTTGGCCAGGTTGAGCCTCTCACCCAGGTCCCGAATCTGGCCCTCTTCGACTTCAGCGAGGAACTGGGTCACCAGATCGTTGGGCTTCTTGAGCAGCAACTGATCCTTCTTATCGGGGTACTGCCATAGCCAGTAAAGATGGCGTTTGGCGCGCGCAAGCGACCACGCGTGCTCGATCAGCAGGGCCACGGTGGCCAGCGAGGCGAGCAGGATCGGTACCATCGTCCAACCGCCGGCGCGGAGGAGGTTCAGCAAGGTCATGCCGGGTCGATGTCCTTTATCTTGAAGCAAAACCTGAAATCAGGTGCAGGAGCGGGCGAAGCTTGGTCGGGAAGGCCGAGCTTGGAGCGAAGTATAACATAACGGCAGGCCTCCAGATGTGACTGGGGTGACGCCCTCACTGCCGGGCGCAAGCGAGGACGCGGAGGCGGCACGGGTATAATGAGGTGCCGTCCAGGCGCCGACGAGGTCTTGCTCCCATGCTGTCGCTCCCTAGCCGCTACGCGCACCTTCGACCGCTGGGCCGCGGTGGCATGGGCGAGGTTCATCTGGTCCACGATCGCGAGCGCGACGGCGCGGTCGCGCTGAAGATCCTCCACGGCGCCCCCGATGCGACGAGCGCGCAACGCGAAGAATCGCGCTTCCTGTTCAAACAGGAATTTGGTGCGATGACCTCCCTGAGCCACCCCAACCTGGTGGCCGGTCACGACTATGGAGAGCTGGCGGATGGCCGCCCCTTCTTCACCATGGAAGCGGTGCCCGGGGTGGACCTGTCCGCCAGCGAACGCTGCCCCGAAGCCTCGCTGCGCCAATGGCTCCCAGGCCTGGTCGCCGCCCTCTCCTACCTGCACGCACGGGGCTATCTGCACGGCGATTTGAAACCTGAAAACATCCGACTCCGGGACGACGGGCTGCCCAAATTGATGGATCTCGGCCTGCTCAGCCGGCCGGGTCGCGCCGGCCAGCCCATCCGTGGGTCGTTGCATTATGTGGCCCCGGAGTGCATCCGCGGGGCAGCCAGTGACCCACGCGCCGACCTGTACGCCCTGGGGGGCGTCCTGTACCACCTGCTGGCCGGCCGGCCAGCTTTCGACCCCGATTTCACCTGGGCGCCGGTCGAGTTGCTGCGCGCCCACCTGACGCTCGAGCCCCCCCCGCTGCAAAGCCTGGCCCCGGATGTGTCGGAGGACATGGCGATCGCCGTCCACCGCCTGCTGGCCAAGCAGCCGGCCGACCGATTCCGCGACGGCTGGGAACTGCTCGATGCGCTCGGGCTGGACGTCGAGGGCGAGCGGGCGCTTGGCCTGTTGCGCGCCCCGATGATCGCGCGCGAGGAACCGCTCGCGGAACTGACCCGCGCCGTGGAGGGGGAGCGCCATTCGCTGTTCCACCTGGTCGGCGGCGCAGGGTCGGGCAAAAGCCTGCTGCTCGCGGCATGGCGGGCGGAGGCCCAGCTGCGCGGCTGGATCACCCTGTCGGCCCAGGGCCTGGGGGCACAGGCGGCACCCTATGCCGCCCTGACCCCCTGGCTCAAGGCCCTGGTGAGCCGCCAACCCGCCAACTTGGGGCGGCTTGCACCGATTCTGGTTCGCCTGCTGCCTGACCTGGAGGTGCCGCCGGCGGCCGCCCTGGATGGCCCCCGGGAGCAACTGCGCCTGCACGCCGCCATCGCCGAACTGGCGGAGGCGGCCGCTCCCCGAGCCACCTGGCTGCTCGACGACGCCGACCAGCTTGACCCGGCCTCGCAGAGCCTGCTGACCTTTTTGCGAGCTCGGGGCGAAAGCTGCCACTGGCACTGGGTCCTGACGCGCGCAGACGCGCCGAGCGAGGGGGAACGCGCGCTCGTGCTGGTCCCGTTGGACAGCGGGGAGGTCCGGCGCATGGCCCAAGCCATGCTGGGAGAGGTGGAACTGCCGGCACTGCTCGAAGAGGCCTTGCCCACCCTGTCTGGGGGAAATCCCGGCACGGTGGTCACGCTGCTGGAGCACTGGTACCACAAAGGGTTGCTGGTGCGAGCCGGCCGGCGCTGGGAGATTCCGGACGGCCGGACGCTGGCGCTGCCCGGTGGCCTCCGGGTCGTGCTGGAATCCGCCTTCAACGAACTCGGAGCGGAGGCCCAGCAGTTGGGGCGACTGGCCGCCCTGTTCGGGCCGAGCGGCTCGCTGGCTGCCCTGACGGCCCTGGCCGACCTGCCCCAAGGAAAGGTCTTCGCCGCCCTGGCGGAACTGGAGAGCAGCGAAACGCTGACCTACCAGGCAGGCAGCTTCCGTTTCGTGCGGCCCGCGCAGGCCTTGGCCCTGGCCAGCAGCTTCTCCGAAGCGGAGCAATGCACCTGGCACGCCCGCCTTGCTTGGGAACTCAGTGGCCGAGGCGAGCAACAGCCGAACACCACCCAGCTTGGCCTGGCTGAGCGTATGGCGATCGCCCGGCATTGCCTGGCCGGCGAACAACCGGAAGCCGCCATCGCCTGGACGCTGTCGGCGGCGCGACTGGCCCGCGCCATCAGTGCCCTGCCCGCCCTGCTGCCGCTGTTGCAAGCCGTCGCCGGCGTTGCCCCGCTGGATGACCGCGCGCGCGCCGAACTGTATGACACCTGGGCGGCGGCGCTGCGCTGGCAGGGTGACAGCAGCGAAGCCTTGAAGTTACTCGAAAACGAAGTGCTGCCGGCTTCTTCCGCCTGTGATGCGGGGGCACGCGCCCAGTGTCTGACCTCGCTCGGGATCGCGT
The DNA here is from genome assembly GCA_035285325.1 of Candidatus Sericytochromatia bacterium. Classification (NCBI taxonomy): domain Bacteria; kingdom Bacillati; class Candidatus Sericytochromatia; species Candidatus Sericytochromatia bacterium. Next base: position 5,799 of record JAYKJB010000063.1, on the reverse strand, counting down.
ACCAGGTGACGGGCAACCTGGCCAAAGGCGTCGAGGCGCTGCTCCAAGCCGTGGCGCTGGCGGATCAGGCCGACGATGTGGTGGCCGGCGTGCGCGCCCGCCTGCACGCCGGACGGACCAGCTATTTTTCGGGCGACACCGTGAAGGCCCGCGGCTTGCTGGCCGACGCGGTGAAGCAAGGACGCGAAGCCGCGGTCGACACCATGGTGGGCTCGGCCATGAGCCTGTACGGCTACGTGCTGGCCACCAGCGATCCGGACCAGCGTGACGAAGGCCTGGCCTTGCTCGAGGAGGCGATCGCCTACAACATGGCCCACGACAACCCCTACGATCTACACGAGGCCTGCAACAATCTGGGGAACGTGTATCTGAATCGGGGATGCGTGGAAGAGGCCCGAGCCCTGTTCGAGCGTTGCCAGTCGATTGCCCAGAAAATGAGCATGGCGAACGAGCGGGGCTTTGCGCTCCTCAACCTCGGCACCACCGACCTGGAACTGGGGCGTCTGGAAGAAGCCACGGCACACGCCCTGCAAGCCGCGGAGCTCAGCCGCAAGCAAGGTCGCAAGTTCCCGGAGGCCTACGCCCTGGCCATCCTGGGCCTGGCCCGCATCCTGCAGGGGGAACTCGTGCCAGGCTTGGCACAGCTCGACACCGCTCTGAAACTGGCGCAGGATCTGGGCAACCGGTACCTGGAGCTGAACGTCTACGCCCGGCGCTTGACGGCTCTGCTGCATCTGGGACACCTGACCCGAGCGGCGGAGGAGCTGACGCGGGCCGAGGAACTGGCGGTGGCCAGCGAAGACATCCAGATGACCGGGACCCTGGCCGCCTTCGCGTCGGTCTTGAAGCTGGCCACAGGGGATGCCCAGGCGGCGGACGCCCTGCGCGAGATGGTGGCGGTGGCCCGCCGCGCGCAAAACCCGCTGGCCCTGGCCCAGGCCCTGCGCTGGGAGGCCGAAAGCCACTTCCGGATGCAAGCGACCGACGCAGCGCTGAACTTGCTCGAAGAGGCCGCGCAGCTGGCAGAGTCGCACAGCTTCCAGCTGCTGGGGGCGGAAATCCTGGCCCTCTGGGGCCGGGTGCTGGAACCGCTCGATCGCGAGGCCGCCGCCGGCCGCTTCAGCGAGGGACTGAGCCTGGCGCAAGGCGCTGCCTGTCCAGTGCTCGAAGCAGTCTGCCGAGGGGGGCTCGGCCGGACCCAGTTCGCGGCGAGTCGGGAGCGGCTCGAGGCACCGGCTCAACTGAATCGGCTGCTGATCGATCTGGACGAGGCGGCCCGCGCAGACTATCTGGTCTGGCCTGAGCGCCACGCGCTGCTCCAGCACGTGGCAGCCCCGACCGGTGCAGGCTCGCTTGACCGCCTGCGCCAGTTGACGGAGGTGATTGGCGCGGTCACCTTGCAGACGGACCTGGACGAGGTCATGCAGCGCGCGCTGATCGCCCTGGTCGAACTCGCCGCGGCGGAACGCGGGTTCCTGCTGCTGTACAGCGGCTTCCAGGTCACCAAACAGGTGTTTTACGGTTTGGAAGCGTGGGAGAGCGACACCTTCAGCACGGGGCTGGCCGACCAGGTGCTGTGGAGCGGCGAACCCGTTTTCGTGCAGGATGCGACGGGGGATGCGCTCCTGTCAAACCGCCTCAGCGTGCAGACCCTGAACCTGCGCACCGTTCTCGGGGTGCCGCTCCATGATGGCGAGGAGACGCTCGGGGTCATGCTGGCGGACTCGCGCCGAGTGAACCCCGATTTCGGTCCCGCCGAGCTCGACCTCGCGCTCGCGCTCGGGAGGCAGGTGGCGATCGCCATCCGACGGGCGCGCGAATGGGCCGACCTTTGCCAGGCCTATGAGGAGCAGAGCTTGCTGCATCGCCTGTCACTGCGGTTGCTGGCCAGCGACAGCCTGGAGGCCGGTTTCACCCTGGTGGCGACCGAAGCGCTGGCGCTCTGTCGGGCCAGCCGCGCCTTGCTGCTGGAAGGCCGCAGCACCCGTGCCTTGCTGGCGGTCGACGCAGCCGGACAGCGGCTGCCCGAGGAGGCCGGAGACGTGTCCAGCAGCGTGGCCGGGTGGGTGCATGACGAAGGACAACCGCTGCATCTGGTGGACGCCCAGGCCGATGCCGCCTTCCAGAGCCGCGCCAGCATCCAGGCCCTAGGGCTTCGTTCGATCTACGCCGTGCCCGTCCGTCTCGGCGATGCCACGCTGGGCGTGCTGTATCTGGACCATCCCAACATTCTGGAAGAGAACGTCGCCGCTCTGGCGACCCTCGTCCGCCTGGGGGAGATGCTCGCCGCCTTCTGGCAGCGCTTCCCCAGCCCGCAAGGGAGTCGAGCGCCACGATGAGCGAGCGAGATAGCTTTCAGCGCGGCACCGCCCCCCTGGGACGTTTCGGGGGCACCCAGCCCCTGCGTCCTCAGACGCGGCCGCTCACCAACACCGGCGCGCTGGCCGGCCAAACCGCCGACATGGTGAAAAAGTCGCTTCAGACCATCGAATCGCTGGAGCCGCGGGTGGAGCTGCTGTTGCGTTCCTGTGAGCGCGCCAAACTGGAGATCCCCGGACTGGAGGCCGTTCAGCCCAAACACGCGCTGTCCCCCAAGGGCGAACAGATCGTGGCCTACCTGGCCACCAGCCTGCTGGGCAAGTCGGCACTGGTGCGCGAGATTCAGGTCGCGGTCTTTCGCTTTTACGAGGCGGTTCGCCTGATCATCCGGGCCCAGGCCGAACTTGACCGCAATCACCCCCAGCAGCAAACCCTCGAAGAGCTCAAGCTGCAAATTTTTTACCTCTGCCGATTCCACGAGGTGTTCAAGGAGGACCGGGTACTGGCACAGCTGTTCCCAGCGCCCGAAACGCTCCAGGCCAAGGCCAAGACGGCCGAGATGAGCGCGGTGGAGCGGCTCAAGGCCAAGAAACATCGGGAAGAGCTGCTGGCCCGCGCCGAGACCCTGCGGGCCAGCCTGGCGCCCCGGATGGAGACCTTGTTGCTGACGCTGGACATCATCGAAAAGGACACGCCCATGGACATGCGCGCCCTGCTGACCGGCAGCACCCGCACGGCCCGTCTGCTGGCGCTCGGCATCGGCACCAATGCGGAACTGATCGCCACCCTGGCGGCGGGACGACAGCATTTCCAACAACTGGACGACCAGCTGGCCGAGGTACGCGCGGGGGGAGACACCGCGCCGCTGCAGGCCCTGATTCCCTTGCTCTCCCGGCTGGCCATCAACGCCCGCCAGCACCCCCTGTTGAGGGATCTGTTCCCCACCAGCGACGAGGGCCTGTTCCCCGAGGAACAGACGATCACCTGACGCCCGTCAGGGGCGCCACAACGGCACGACAGCGTGATCGTGTGGGGTTACGGGCCAGGTCGGCCGGGTACAAAGGGGAGGAACCACACAGCCGGCGTTCGACCGGAGTGACAGCCAGGCGGTGGTGGCCCAGGAAGACACCTTGCCAGACGCTGAAGGACTCATCGGAACACTGGTCGGGAACCGCTATCAGGTGCTGGAACGACTCGGCGCCGGGGGGATGGCGGTCGTCTACCGCGTGCTGGACCAAGACACGCAAAGGGTCTGGGCCCTGAAGGTCATGGCGGCTGAACTGGCGCCTGATGTGGCCGCCCAACGCCGCTTCAAGAGCGAACACCGGGTGATGCAAGCGTTGCACCACCCCGGTATCCCGCAGGTGCAAGCGCTGGGGCTGACAGCGGAAGGCCTGCCGTACTTTGCGATGGAACTGGTCGAGGGGGAGGCACTGCCTGCGGGCGAGACCTGGCCGGAAGGCGCCATCCGAAACCTGGTGGCCGAACTCATGCCGATCCTGGCCCACCTGCATCGCCAGGGGCTGGTACACGGCGATCTCAAGGCCGAAAATCTGATGCGGACCACCCAGGGCGCCCTGAAGCTGATGGATTTCGGCCTGGCCGGCCCCGCCGGGACCCGGGCCCAAGGGCTGGAAGGAACGGTCAGCCATCTGGCCCCCGAACTGATCCAGCGGGGCAGGGCCGACCAGCGCTCCGACCTGTATGCCGCGGGCGTCTTGCTGTACGAACTGGCGGCCGGGCGCTTGCCGCACGTGGGAGGGAGCGCGGCGGAAACGCTCAAGCTGCATCTGACTGCGGCGCCTGCCAGCCTGCGCAGCCTGCGTCCGGAGCTCTCAGCCGACCTCGAGGCCCTGATCGGACGATTGCTCGCCAAACGGCCCCTCGATCGCCCCCAGTCGGCCAACGAGGTGCTGCGGGCGCTCGGCTTGCCTGCCGAGGAAGAGGACAGCCTGGCCCTGCCCTTGCAAGGCCCCTTTGTCGGTCGCCAGACCCTACTCAGCCAGCTGGTGGCAGCCGCCGGTGAGGCCGCCAACGGACACCGACCGCGCCCGATTGCCTTGCTGGGCGCGGCGGGCCTCGGCAAGAGTCGCCTGCTGGAGGAGGCCGCCAGCCAGGCGCGCCTGATCGATCTGCCGACGGTCACGGGCCTCTGCGCGGCCGATCCGATTCCCTACGGGCCTTGGGTGGACCTGGCCCGGGAACTGCTCGCGCTGGGCCGCAGCATTGCCCCGGAACCGGCGCAGCAGCTACAACAGGCGCTAAGACCGTTCACCGGAGGCGCCAAGGACGAGGGCGGCGACCTCGGCGGTGCGCTCAAGGTCGCCCTGCTGCGCCTGCTCGAAGCGGTGGCCACGCATCGCGGCCTGCTGGTGTTGCTCGACGATTGGCACGCCGCGGACGGTCCCAGCCACAAGCTGTTGAACGCGCTGCTCGAACTCACCAGCAAGGCGCCGATCGCCTGGGTGGTGGCCACCAACCAACCGGTTGGAGACGCCCTCGCGGAGACCCCCTTGCCCCCCTTGCCAGCGGACGAGGTGGCCCGCATGGTGGCCTCCAATCTGGGCTGCGAGCAACTGGATGAGGCGGTGGCCAGCCAGATCGTCGCGGCCACTCAGGGCTCTCCGCGCTTCATCGAGGAGTTGCTGCGCTACCTGCTCGCCACCAGACAACTGGTGCGCCGACAGGCCGGCTGGCAACTGGTCAGTGGCGGTGGGCACGCCTTGCCGAACGGGCTTCAATCGCTCTATGCGGCCCGCATCGCGGACTTGTCGGATGAGGCCCTCCGCCTGGTGCGCCTGTTGTCGCTGCACGCGGCGTCCCTGTCCGCAGAGATGGCGGCCTGTGCGCTGGAGGTCTCACAGGCCACGATCGACGAGGCGCTGGCCACGCTGCAAACCCGGCAGTTCGTGAAGCAAGATGACCTCGGTTTCCGACTGAGCGACCCCCAATTCGCGGCCTGGCTGGCATCGCAGCTATCTCCGGAGGAGGCTCAGGGCCTCCACGGTCGCCTCTTCGAGGCCCTGGCTGCCCTGAGCGAGGAGCCTCGTTCCCTGCGCACCGTCAATGCGCTGGCCCAGCACGGGCTGCTCGGGCCAACCCCCCTGACGGCCCGCCATTGGATGCTGGAGGCGGCTCGCCAGAACCTCGCCATGGGCGCGTTCGCAGAGGCCCGACATTTCTCGCAGGCCGCCTTCGAGGTGGCCGACGACATGCCACCGGCCACCTGCCTGGAGTTGCTGGAGATCCGCGCGACCGCCCATCGCAGCCTGGGGGAAGCCGATCTTGCCCTGAGCGTCTCCGAGGAAGCGGTGCGCCTGGCCGACATGCTGGGGGACGTCACCTTGCTGGCGCGCTCGCTGAACGGCCTGGGCAAGATCCACCAGCTGGCAAGCCGGTATGAGGCGGCCAGGGCCGCCTTTGAACGCGCCACCGAGGTCGCGAAGGACCAGGCCCCACTGGAGCTGTGCCGTTCCCTGC